>NZ_JBHINJ010000018.1:0-31086 GCF_042194855.1 Bartonella sp. CL70QHWL
ACGCAATGCGTTCCTTACAAACAATCCCTCTTTATATTGATCAAACGGGGGGTGTATCCCTTGCACAATTGTCCGCCCGTGCAAGGCGTCTCAAACGACAACATGGTCTAGATGTCTTGATTATCGATTATATCCAACTCATGACAAGCGGTTCAAAGCGTTCATTAGAAAACCGCGTTCAAGAAATTACAGCCATTACCACCGGATTAAAAGCACTTGCAAAAGAACTCAATATTCCCATCATTGCTCTGTCTCAACTTTCGCGCCAAGTTGAAAACCGAACCGATAAACGTCCGCAACTCTCCGATTTACGTGAATCTGGTTCAATCGAGCAAGATGCCGACATTGTTCTGTTCGTTTATCGTGAAGAATATTATCTCAAAAATGAAGAACCCAAAGAAGGCACTGCTGAGTATAGCAAGTGGCAAGATGCAATGGAGCAAGCCAAGGGTAAAGCCGAGGTTATTATAGCAAAACAACGCCATGGTCCGACAGGAATCGTTCCCCTTGCCTTTCAACCCGACTTTACATGCTTTAGTGATTTGGAAAAATAGGAGCAGAAAAATGCGTTAAAGAGAGCTTTAAATACCCTTTGAAAGGCATTTGAAGATCCTTTGAGAACATCTTTAAAACTCTTTAAAAAAAATAAATTGGTACAAAACCTAGTGTCAAAATATACAAAACCCACTGGCAAGCTACAACAAAACCTGCTGGCAAGCTACAATACAAAACCTGCTGGCAAGCTACATACATACAACTGGCTGGGGAACTTGGATTCGAACCAAGATTGACGGAGTCAGAGTCCGCTGTTCTACCATTAAACTATTCCCCAATAAGCCAATTTTACCATTTCTAGCAGATTCTATAGTGTAGGCAAGTGCAAAAAATCTTTAGATTATCAATAATAAAGAGCGATAGGGATATCATTATAATCCCAGTAGTGGCGGTCTCAATGTTTTAGCATATAGCAATAAGCGAATAAACACATATAAATAGAGCACACCGTGAACGGAAGCATCACAAACTCTTGTTGAAATATTCTCTATATAGGCATACTTTGTTAAAAGACAGCTACTAAATCATGGAGAATTAATGAGTAATATTTCCACTTATCCTGTTCCCCCAAACCTACAGTTGGTATATGTCTCAAATGTAGAATATTCTACCGCTTTTTACAAATTCATCTTCAAGAAAGAACCTGTGTTTACTTTGCCACGCTATGTTGCATTTGCTTTTTCGGGGGATGCACTCTTTGCTCTCTGATCTGGGGGCGATACGCCTGAGGAAAATGCACCTCGTTTTTCAGAAATCGGCATTATGTTGCCTACTGGAGAGGACGTAGATAAGCTCTATGCGGAATGGAAAGAGCAAACCACTGTTGAGATAAATGTTTTGAAGGAACCGTATACTGATGTATTTGGACGTACCTTCCTAATCAAAGATCCGGACGGACACATTATTCGTGTTTGTCCACTGGATTTAAAAGCCTGAGATCCGATGTTTAATCGTCTGAATTATAATACCTGAATTATAATAATTGTCTGTTTCCAAAACCTATAAGCTATGCACGCTAAGAGGCTTACTTACGACGCGTGGCTTATCCGTTCGGTGCTGTTCCATTATATTCAGCCCCACAACTTGCCTGTTCCCACAGGCGGCCTCATTGGCTTGGACATCAGTCGGCGTTATTGCATGGCCAGTGATCAGTACCTGTAAATCATAGAAGCTATCCCTCATCGCCTTATGTGGAGTCTTTTGTTGGAATGGGAGGAATATTCTTTACAAGGAAATTGATATCTTTATGAAGTTAAAAAGGTACTGTACATAAAAACTAATAAAATCAATACATTAAGTGCAGTTATTTTGTATGAACCCACTTAAGAATCCATACTTTTATGCATGTTTGAATTGATCATTTTTTATATAAGATTGCCATGGATGAATAGACCATAAAAAGCAAATCATGATGCAAATATTATAACGCATGGGTGCATTCAAATGAAATGAAAAGCGGTTATCATTCATAACAGGTCATAAATTTTATGATACGTTTTTATCACAGCACAAATCACATTGTTTTAAATTTCAGTCGTTTGGAATTATCGATAACATAAATTGTATACATTTAAGAATGGGATGTGTTTTGCTCTTTATTTGAGTGCAACCTTAAAAGGAATAATCGTTTGAAACTATCATAAGCTTATGGATTGAGTTCATAAAGATTGCATAAAAGAATTTAAAGACAAGATCGTTTTTAAAAACGCTTACTAAAAAGTTAGTAAATGATAGGCAGGCATTATATAGATACTATCATCACAATATAGAATGAAAATCACAATGTTATGTCTTATGAAACTGAAAACCTTTTAATGATATAACGCAAGCAAGCGAGCAAAAAACGTTTTAAAAGTTACAGTTTAAAAATACGAAACCAAATGAGCTCCCCCCAAATTGGGGGGCACCTATTGAAAAAAAGATGAGGCAGCAAAATTCAAAACCATTGTAACATCTAAGGCATGGGATTTTATTCAATTTTGAGTCAAAAGCTATAATGTTTAAAGATGGCTCTATTCTAAAGATAATGCCTCCAAAATTGGATTGGTTGATTTTGCCAACTCAAATTTGAGCTGGTTAATTTGCAAAGAAGTTACATTTGAGTGCAAAATGAAAAGATACTTATGAAAGCCTTATTGAGAAAACATTCATTTAAGATGCATTTTCTTTTGATTGGATTGATAAAGTTACTAAGCTTTTATAGGCTCTATAATGCTAATGAATGATATCAAAATCATAGCTATCATTTACGTTTCTTTTGATAAGTTTTCATATTTCTAATAGAGCACTTGCAATATGATACGTTTTGTATATATGCATTCATTACTCCATTGTGGATGATTCATTCGAATCTTATAATCAATATCTGAAAGCCGCGTCATATCATTTGGCACGGCTTTCTTTTTTGAATTCTCTTTAGATAGGTTTATAGCTATTAGATAAGGCGTTCCCATAAACATAGCCAGATATACGTGTATTACTATGGAAAGGATTTATTTGCGAGAGGATTACCAGACGATGTTTGCTTTGCTTGTGCAATTAAAGAGAAAGTCAATGATGTGCCTCAGATCCGAAAAATCTTTAGCCAATTTAAGATAAAAGAGGTTGGCACATCTTATACATGTGGTTCAAAGAATCCGCACCGGCTCAAGAGCTTATCATCTCAAATTGCAATTTTTAGAGGAAGAGAAAAATATGCATTAAAGGGATTTTAAATAACCCGTGAACGTTTTTGAAGATCCTTTGAAAAAAATAAATTGATGCAAAACCTGCTTTCAAATTATACAAAACCCGATGACAAGCTACAATCATTAAATACTGGCTGGCATTAAATACTGGCTGGGGAACTTGGATTCGAACCAAGATTGACGAAGTCAAAGTCCGCTGTTCTACCATTAAACTATTCCCCAATAAGCCAATTTTACTATCCCTAGCAGATTCTATAGTGCATGCAAGCGCAAAAAATCTTTATGATTATCGATAATAAAGAGCGATAGGGATGTCATTAATTGTTTTGATTTGAATATCGACATCGTAAATGTCTTTAAGAATTTCTGGTTGCATAATTTCTTTTGGAGTCCCACAATAGGCCGCTTTCCCATTTTTCAATGCAACAATCATATCTGAGTAAGATGAGGCAAAATTAATATCGTGCATAACAATAAGAATGGTTTTTTTCAGTTCATCAGCTGTGCGGCGTAACTGCTTCATCATAGAAACGGCATGTTTCATATCCAGATTGTTTAATGGTTCATCTAAAAGAAGATAATCAGTGTCTTGGCAGATAACCATGGCTATAAAAGCGCGTTGACGCTGACCACCAGAAAGCTCATCTAAAAAACGGTCTTTTAAATCTTGTAAGCCGAGATAGCGTAGCGCACTGTCGATAAATTGTTTATCTTCATGTGTATACCAGCCTTTTGAATAAGGATAGCGTCCGAAACTTACTAAATCGTACACGGTTAAGCGAAAAGACAAAGGATTTTCTTGACGCAGAATTGAGAGTTTTTGAGCCAAAATATCGTGGGGCATTTTATCAATATCAAAGCCGTCGATATGAATTGTACCATTATGGTGTGGCAAAAGACGTCTTATCAGCATTAAAAGAGTTGATTTTCCGGAACCATTGGGCCCAATGAGAGAAATAATCCCCCCTTTTGGAAGATGAAGGCATAAATTATCGATAATCAATCGTGCTCCGTAAGCCTTGGAAAGATGATTGATCTCAATCATTTTAGTTTTCCCTTCATCAGTAACATTAAGAAAACAATACCCCCACAAAACTCAATGATAAAACTTAAACGCCCTGCCATATGAAAAATTTGTTCTAAAATAAATTGTCCCCCCACCAAACAAATAATCGCTAACAATATTGCAATCGGCACAACAACACTGTGTTTTGCTTGAGGAGAAAGTTCATAGGAAAGGTTGGCAACTAACAGTCCAAAAAAGGTGACGGGGCCTACTAATGCGGTGGAAATGGATACGAGAATGGAAACAAAAATAAGGACAGCTGTCGCACTTTTGTGGTAATTAACGCCAAGATTGAGGGCATTTTCACGTCCCAAAGCCAAAATATCAAGAAGATGACGGGAATGCCATCCAATCAGACTCACAATGAAGACAATGATTGTGGCAAAGCTTATTAATGGTGTATTGAATTTATTAAAATTTGCAAACATAATATCCGTTAAATTCATCATTTGGTCTGGATTTAGTTGCAATTGCATAAACATCCGTAAACTGAAAAAAAAGCCGCCTAAAACAACACCGATTAAAAGCGTCAAGTGAAGCCCTTTTAGGCTTCCTGAAAAGAGCCAGCGAAAAAGGCTTATTGAAAAAAGAATAAGAATGAGGGCTTCAAGAACAAGCTGTCCTTCTTCATTCAAAAAGGGTAAAGAAAGAGAGCCTACAAAATACATTAGGGCAGTCTTTATTAAAATATAAAGCTGATCAAATCCCATAATTGAAGGGGTAAGAAGACGGTTATTAACGATTGTTTGAAATAAAACCGTAGAAACGCTTATTGCGTAGGCAATAAGAAGCAGAGAGGAAAGTTTTGTAAGACGAAATTTCCATGTATAAACATTGATATTCCATGTCATGTAAAGACTAATGATAGTACATGCTATGATGATAAGTGTTGTTAGTACACATATTGTTTTTCTTCTTCTATCCAAGACGCTTTCTCCAGCGTAAAAGCAGTATCATAAAAATAAAACTACCGATTACACCCATTATGGTGCTGATGGGAATTTCAAGAGAGGGATGAATTATTCGTCCTAAAAGATCACAAATCAAGACCAATCCTGCACCGCTGATGGCCACCCAAGGAGCGGTATAGCGCATATTATCTCCCATGAAACTTGAAACAATATTTGGAATAATCAACCCAACAAAAGGAATACGGCCAATGGTACAGACAACAACAGCAGTGATTGAGGCGACAATAAAAAGACCAAAAAACATGACAACACGATAATTCAATCCAAGGTTGTTGGTTAAATCTTCTCCCAAACTTGCAACCGTAAAGCGATCAGCAGTACAATAGGCTAGAATACAAAGGGGAAGGGATAACCATAAGAGCTCATATTTTCCTTCAAGAACCATCGCAAAACTGCCAAATAAGTAAGCTTGAAGAGAAGGGAGTAACATTTCATAATCTGCAATGGCATTGGTTAAAGAGCCAATAATATAGCTTAGCATAATCCCTGTAAGGGGTACAATGAGAGCAGATTTTAGAGGAATGCGTCGCAATAAAAACATAAAAAGTAAAGTGCCTGCCATGGCAAAAATTGTCGCAACGACCATTTTTCCTAAAACAGGAATATCGGGTAAAAAAATCATAATAAAAAGAATGCCAAGGGAAGCAGATTCAATGGTTCCAGTGGTTGATGGCTCGACAAAGCGATTGCGTGTCAATAGTTGCATAATCATGCCTGAAAGTGCAAGTGCTGCGCCTACTAAAAGGATTGCAATGGTACGAGGAAGACGTGTTTGCCAAAAGATAAGCCACGCATGGGGATCGGCTGCGAAAAGGTCAGAAGGTGTGACATCAGAATAACCAACAAAAATGCTGAGGATCGACAGGAAAATTAGAAGTGTTATGGTTATCCAGTAATTCTTCACGTTAAATCATTTTCTAACAAAATCTAAAAAAAGCAAAGACTGCTTAATAAACAACCTCTGCTTTTAAATTTTATTTATATAGCAAGCAAGCTCTTTTGTACGCTTATTTGCTCTTTGTAAAGGCTTCATTGATCTGCTGTGCGGTTTCAATGAGTGCCGTTAAACCACCATTTGCACGATACCAGCTCCAAGAGTCCAAATAAATAATTTGGTTTTGTTTGCTTGCTGTTGTGCGGTGAACAAGCTCATTGTTGAGCAATTGTGCTGCGGATTGTCCTTCCCGTCCAATGGCTGCATCGCGATCAATCACTAACAACCAATCAGGATTGGTTTCAAGAATGAATTCAGGAGAAATGAGTTGTCCATGTTTTTGCACGGTAAGTTTATCGGTTGCAGGGGCAATTCCAAAAGCGGAGTGAAAAATATCGAAACGTGATTTTGGTCCGAAAGCACTGATTTTTCCACCAGAAGTCATGAGTATGAGCCCAGTGCCTTTTCCTTGGGTATTTTTACGGACTTCAGCAAAAGCTTCATTGAGTTTTGCAATTTCCTGTTCTGCTTCTTGTGTTTTGCCAAAAATTTTTCCAAGGATAGACACATTTCGTTTAATATCTTCAAGAGAATTTTCGTTTTCTACTGTTAGATCAATTGTTGGAGCTATTTTGGATAAATCTTTATATTTTGCTTGAGTTCTGGAGGAAATAATAATCAAATCGGGTTGAAGAGTGGCAATTTTTTCATAATCTGGTTCAAAAACGGTTCCAATTCTTTCATATTTTTCATCATTAAATTGTTGCAGATAGGAAGGTTTTTTTCCTTCTGGAAGGCCGATAACGGCTTTGATACCAAGGCGATTCATATTATCTAGCGAAGCAAGATCAAACACAACAACCTTTTGCGGAGAAGCGGGAACAGAAGTCGTGCCTGAAACATGATCAATCGTTACATTTGTCTGGGTACTGGTATTTGCAATACTCGTATGAGTCCACAAAACCGTTGCAAAGCTCATTGCAACCAGTAAAACAGAAGTCATCCATTTCATATATTTTATCATCGTGATTTTATCCTTTTATCTGATATTACAAGGGGTTGTGCAATTAAAAACCTTAACTTAGGTATCTTTATGCACAAAATGAAGCGTAAATAAATAACACTATGTTGTAAAGTTGACTTACATATGTTACAAATTGTTCACTTACCTCATTTTCACTTAATTCTAGTGTTTTTGCAACATTATTTAGAAAGTTTGACATATGATCAATGTATTTAAAAAGCGTACACGTTTGTACGCACTGACAACAAGTGCTTTCTTCTTTTTACAAGGTGTAGATGCTTCTATGGGGCAAATGTGGTTGTCAACTGGATTCTCATATCTGACAGAATCAATTTGGGGAAGTTCATCAAAATCTCCTGCACCTAAAGTAGCAGAAGCCCCCGCATCTCCCGCACCACGAGTAGCTAGTGGTGCCCTTGACGGCGTTGGTGCTGGTGGTACTGGTGGACTTGGTGGTGCTGGTGGACTTGGTGGTGCTGGTGGACTTGGTGGTGCTGGTGTTCCTGGCGGCGTTGGCGTTGGCGGTGTTCCTGGCGGCGTTGGCGTTGGCGGTGTTCCTGGCGGCGTTGGCGTTGGCGGTGTTCCTGGCGGCGCTGGCACTGGCGGTGTCTCTGGTTCTGGGCAACCGAGTCCTTTAGTAGAATCAGTACCAGCATTGTTACCGCCTTGTTCTTCAGCCAAAGAATCTCTGTCTAGAGCGTCTATTTTCTGTGATGATGGTGCTACACATACACTTGGACAAGGTGCAGGTAGTAGTAAAACTCAGCTTAAAGCAGGAAGGTATGAGCGTGCTATATATGTAACAGGTCCTTCGCCTACAGTGATTAATGTATCTGGGATATCCGTGGTTGCTGAAGAAGGTGCAGATATTAAGGTGGTTGACAATAAAATTCTGTTTCAGGGTGAAGGTAGGGGCTCTGTATTTGCGGATGGTAAGTCTCAATTTGGCGCTGAGATTAATTTGAAAGATACAGTGGTTGAGGGATTTGCTTATGGGATTGGAGCTTCTAGTTATGGAAAGGTTACTATGAATAGTGGTTCCCTTCACAGCAGTTATGTGAATGCTATGGCTTCAAAACAAGGTGTGATTCTTTTGGAAAATGCAAATGTTAAAGCAGATATAATTGGTCTGTGGAGTGATGATAAATCTGTAATAGAGATGAAAGGAGGAACACTTTCTTTAGGAAGTACAACGGTAGGGGTTATCGCTTCAGAAATGGGAATTGTTCTATTGGATAATGTTACAATTCAAGAAAATGTTTCTAAAATAAATGATGCTGCACAGATACAGGCAGGGGAGAGAAGTAGAGAGCGGGTGGGTCCGGAAGATTCTGATAGAGATGATTCTTCTCAAGATGTTGGGCGCGTTGCTTTTCTATCACGTGATGGTTATATTTCGTTTAACAATGGGAGTTTTGATGTTCCAAATACTGTTTTTTTGCAGATTGGTCCAAATGTTCCAAGCAATATTGTACGAAATATGCAAGAAGATATAGCCACTTATTTTGTTGAGTTTGAAGATGAAAATGGTGAGGAAGATCTTCCTGTTTATTTTCGTTCTTCCCATAGTTCTTCCAATAGTTTCCCCAAAGCTTTTAGTGATATTTCTTCTTCTATTTATAAGGCTAGAATACAGAAAGAGAGTGCCCTTGGCATTGATCCATTCTCTAATTTCTTGAATTTAAATGCTGTTATAAAATCTTCATCTATTGAGGTTCCAGGTAAAAAGTCTTATGGTATAGACTTTGATCGTCGGGGTAATGGGACACAGTCTGTGGATCCGGTGCCACATGAGGTTCTTTTAGAAAAGACTTCTCTCAAAGTTCCAGAGGGTATCGCTATTTACGGTGATGGTTTGAATGGTTACGTTTTTTTGCAAAATGAATCGGAAGTTTCGGGTGCTCTTTTGTTGAAAGCTAAAAATTCTGATTTATCTGTTTTTGCTAACAAATCTACCATTGCAGGTGCTACTCGTTTTGATGATAAATCTCATGCTAGGCTTTTTTTATCCAATGGAGCAGAATGGCGGGTAACAAAAAGTTCCTATGAAGATTCAGAAGATGTCGATCGGCATTGTATAGATTCATGTATTTCATCTGTGAGTCTTCAAGATAGTGCTATTGAATTTTTTACTTCACAAAAGAGAAATAGTGAGGGTTCTAACGGTGGAAAGGCTGTTACTGTATATCAAACTCTTCGCATCGGAAAAGGAAAGGGCACTGTTTACAGTGCTAAGGGAACTTCTTCAATTCAGTTCAATGTAGATGTAACTGGTAAGGCCGTAGATGTATCTGGTAAGGTCATTGGTCGAAATTCTGATAGACTGTTGATTCATGGTGATGTTTCTGGGCAAACTAAAGTAAAGGTGAGGGCACAAGGAGCAGGTTGGGGTAGCAGCGATAACAAGAATAGTAAGGGATATAGTATTTCACTTATTCAAGTTTTTGGAAGGGCAGAAGAAAGCTCTTTTAGTTTAGATGGTAATTATGTTACGCTCGGAACTCCTTATCAGTATGTTCTTCGTGCTTATGGTCCAACTATTCCTTCGAAAATGCAGTATTTCGATAAGGCTTTGGTTAAGGGCAGTAAAGATGTTTGGGATTTTCGTTTAGAAGATAGAAATTTGCTCTATGAGCGTAATTCTATTTCTTTCGTAGGTGGCAATAGGGAGAGGGCGGGAGTAAATATTCCTTCCGTGCAACCTCGTGAAACTGTGGGAAGTGAGGTAGATAATTCTTCTGTAGGATCAACTCTTCCATCTGGAACTTCTGAATCTACACCACCTAATCGAGTTATTACTTCTAGTACGAATGGGGACCCCGCATTACTTAGGAGATCTGATACAGGTGATATAAATCATGAAGAGGTTGGAAATGAGCCTTCTACAATATCAGATCCTTTATCTCCTTCTCTACATATTTCGACAATTGGGGGGACTGTTGATGGAAGTAGTAATAGGGGAACGGATCCTTATATGTTGGGGGGAAATTTGGGATATCATGAAGAATTGTATACAACAGATGGAAATGTGGGTATTTCCCTTCTTAATGTTGATCCGAGTCAAACGGTTAGTCAGAATGAAGCAGAATATGATATAGTAGGCTATAGTACTTCTGATACGGTTGGTGTGAATTCTGTAGTTCATCAAACTGAGACAGGTCAAACTGAGACAGGTAATGAAGACCATACAGAAGGTGGATATGATGGATACGTAGAGAGTGAAGCATCTGGAGCTGTAACGCCTCTTCCTTCTCCTACTACATCTTCTATTATTTCGACTGTATCTGAGGGGGGCGCATCTACTGATCAGGGTGGGGCTGGAACATCTGAAACTGTAACGTCTGTTCCTTCTTCTACTACGCCTTCTGTTGCTTCTGCTGTATCTGAGGGGGGAGCATCTACTGATCAGGGGAGGGCTGGAACATCTGAAACTGTAACGTCTCGTCCTTCTCCTACTACGTCTCCTGTTGCTTCTGCTGTATCTGAGAGGGGCGCATCTAATAATCTTGCAAGATCGGGGACATCTGGGCATAGCGTATATACTGTTTCATCCAATTTATCTCCTTCATCTAGAGGTAGAAGTTCGTTAAATTTAATATCTTTAGGAGCTGATTCAGCAGCGAGATCTGATCGAGGTGGGATTTCTGTGATATCGACAGATGGGATTTCTCTATCATCTGGGCACACTATATCGAATAAGATTCCATCTATAAAATCAGCAGCTTCCATAAAGCCTTCTTCTGAGGTTTCTGTAAAGCCTGTTGCATCTTCTAGTCTAAATTCAACTGCTTCCATAAAGCCTTCTTCTAAGGTTTCTGTAAAGCCTGTTGCATCTTCTAGTGGAGCTGTTGGACGTGTTCTTGTGCTTAATAATTCTGGTAAGGAAACGATTTCTTCTACATGTGGTGATACGGAGAATAATAATAGTGAGAGGGGATCACAGACTTCTTATTTGTGTAGAGATGGTAAATCGCGGACAATAACAGGGAAGACACTGAAGGCAAGTGAGGCAACTCAACATTCTATGCATGCAGGAAATCCGAATACAGTTATCAAGTTAGAGGGTACTACTGTTAGTGGTGCGGATTCTTCTAATAGTAAAAATAATGTTGATTTTACTATATCAAAGCTCGTGAGTGCTGTGCTTGCAGAAGATAAAGCAGAAGTTATTTTGGATAAAAAATCAAAAATCCAATCTTCTGTGATTGGGCTTGAAGCGCAAAGTGGTGGAAAGGTTAAGATGACTGGTGGGACAGTCGATGCGCTTTATGTAGGCGCTTTGGCGGGTTCTGGATCATCTGTTAATTTAAAGGATACGAAAATTAACGTGACGGGGGATTTGGCTGCGGCTGGTTTGGTAAGTCTGGCTGGTAAGGTGTCTATGGACTCTGGGGCTATTACTTTGGAAAAGGGAGTGGCTGTGAGGTCAGAAGCTGGGGGAAGCGTTGAGTTAGACAAAGTTAATATTACTGCGAAAAAAGGACAGGGTAAGTTAGATTCCGCAGATAACTTTGGGCGTGCAGCTTTTCTGTTGAGTGATAATGCTTCTGTTGATTTTAAGAATGGGAATGTTGTGACTGATGCTCATGCTTTGTGGATTATGAAGTCTGATGATAATGTGGTTGAGACCGGCTCTTCTAGGAGAAGGAGATCTTCTGAGGTTCGTCCTACTACGAATCATGCAAATATCGAGTCTTCTATTGTTACAGTGGAAGGTGATGGAACCTATGGTATATATTTTGATGGGGGAATACAGAAAGAAGCGAGTCAACAAAATCGGAGTGAGGATTTAGCAACTGAGAAAGCAATTGTTGTTAAGCGGAGTACTGTATCCAAACAGGAAAAAACGCTTGTAGGCATAACAGGGACAGTTTCGTTGAAAAAAACTGATTTTGAAGTTGCAAGTGGTATAGCGATCTATGGTAATAATTCTGGTGGTCATGTTTCAGTAGAAAATAAAACAACTCTTGTTGGTGACTTGTTGTTGAAGGCTGACAATGATTCCAATATATCGGTTTTGGTTGATAGTTCTATTGTTAAAGGCGATGTTCGCGTTGATAAAAGTTCTTATGCAAAATTAGATTTAATTAATCAATCAGAGTGGATTCTAAAAAGAAGTGCACAGAGGAATTTGGGTACTCCAGATTTAGGATGTGTGGATTCATGCGTTTCTTCTGTAAGTCTTGTAAATAGTACTATTGATTTTGCATCTTCGGAATCTGAAGGAAAATATCAGACTCTCCATATTGGAAATGGGAAAGGAACAGTTTATGCTGCACAGGGTAATGCTGCAATTCATCTCAATGCACGTTTAAATCCTCATGATCCGAATAATCAGCAAGTCACTGATCGGCTTGTAATTCATGGTGATGTTTCTGGAAAAACAAAAATACATGTACGAGGTGATGCGGGCAATGTAGGAGATGGTAAAGCGAATGCCAAGATTGCTCATACTGTTTCAATTATTCAGGTCTATGGTCAAGCAAAGAAAGACTCTTTCCAACTCGATGGCAATTATGTTGCACTGAGAAACTCACCTTACAAATATACTCTTCGTGCTTATGGTCCAGAAGCGACTTCGAAACAGGAGCATGTTCAGCAGAAATTTGTTAAGGATGGTGGAGAATTTTGGAACTTCCGTTTAGAAAATCAGTATGTTAAGTCTGTTGGATCTGCTGCCCTTCCTGAACAATTTGTAAGGTCTGTTGTTCCACAGGTTCCAACTTATCTTGTCTTGCCTAATAGCGTATTCCACGCTGGTTTGATGGATATTAGCAATCAAAATAAGCAATTGGAGACGTTGCGGATGACTTCTACAGGAATGGTAGAGGTTCGTGAAAATCCCGCTTTATACTTGCGCGGCTATGGTGGAAGTTACCGTTATGCTTCAGATCTTTCCGCACTTGAATATGGTTATGACGGCGATCTTAGTTATAATGGTGTAGAGGCAGGTGTTCTGCTGCAAACTATTGAAAATGCTGACAGTGCTATATCCTTTGGCGTTATGGGAACTTATGGAAAACTTTCTCTGCAGCCTTTGAATGTTGAGCAAAGCCAGAAGAGTGCATTTGATAAATGGACTGCTACGGTATATGGTAGCATGCAGCATAATGCTGGCTTCTATGTCGACGGTCTTTTATCCTATGGTCTGTTCAAAGGTGATGTTCTCACCCTTGCACGGGGTAAAACAGCAACATTAAAAGGTAATCCTTTGAGTGTTTCTTTAGCTGGTGGTCAGACAATTGCGACAGGATATAAGGGTTTTGTCTTTGATCCGCAGGTTCAGGTTGTGTATCAACATCTCCAGTTTAATAAAGCTCGTGATATTGACAATTTTGATATTGAAATGGGTAACCTTAATCAGTGGGTAGCACGTGTTGGTGGACGCTTAACCAAGATTCCTACAGGTTCTGAAGGCGTGAATGCTATTGCTTTCTATGGTAAGCTTTATCTTGCTCATGGTTTTGAAGGAAAACAGTCTGTGCATTTCAATGATGCTTTCAAGTTAGGAGCTTTTGGTTCCTCTATAGAGGCTGGATTAGGTTTTAATGCCAAATTGTTGCCACAGTTCTCTCTGCATGCTGATATTCTCTATCAACATAAGCTTAATAAGGCTGGTTTTTCGGGAACAAGTTTTTCCGGAGGAGTACGTTATCAGTTTTAATATAAGGTACACTATGTACCTTATTAGAAAAGGCAGCACATTGTGCTGCCTTTTCTCTTTATAACAACTTGTGTTGTTCTTAAAAAATCTCGTCTTCTTTATTAAGCAAAAAAGACATAGTTTGTTTTATGCATGAGAGCACTTTTCTCCGCTAAAGCGAATTTTCTTAAAATTTATGCTACTACTGATGCGATAGAGTGCTTCGCTTTTATCGGCTTTTAAAGCGTTCAGCAGACCGGTATGCGTTACGTTATCCTTTTTGGTACTGTATTGATATTATCTAATATAATATTTGATGTTTTCTAAAGCTCGTTTTTGAGCGTTTGTTTTCTACTGATTTAAGTCATTGTTTCATTCATCTCCTTGTGGATTAATTTTTAAAGTTCACAAGGTTTGATTGTGTTTTTAATTAATTGCACGCACCGGTTTTATTTTTTCTTTACACGAAATACAGAATGCATTATACACTTATAAAGTGTGTTTTGTAACTATTCTCTTATAGGTGGTTTTGGCGTAGAGCTTTTGCCAAATTTATTGGGATAATTCATTGCACAGTTCAGATGAGCATGAGGCATGTTCTTTTGTTACACTTTTCGTATTTTTGAGGTGTGCAATGGGGTGTTTTGTAAGTGCTTTTGTTTTTAATGAGAGGGGAAGGAAAGTTTCGAGGGAACTATGATTAAAGTTTTTAGAAATCATGTATGTTTATGTGCTTGTACAACCGCTATCCTCTCTTTGCTTCAAAATGGAGCAATGGTTGAAGCAAGTGTTAAAGGGCATTATAGTACGTCTTCTTATGGTATTAGCAATATCGAGACCGATGTTTATGTCGTCCCAATTGCCCCCACTGTTCCAAACAGCAGTTATTTTATCAGTAGTGTTGATGGATATCCTATTAGGGATAATTTTTCTAACTTTTTCAGTGGATACAGTGAGGAAAAAGAAGGTGTATACGGCCGTGAAATATATGAAAATAATAAGCTTATATTACATGATGGTGCATATTATATATGCGATAATTGTGAAAAAGACAAAATTGATAATCGGTCTTATAAAGCTGTACGTGGGGGGAAACCGTCGAGCGTTACTGCTATAACGGTGAAAGGAATAGGTACAGAAGTTTGCGGGAAGGGTGTAACGGTTAGTAGTCAAGTTGCTGATAAAACTTTTCTAATGGGGGTGCATGTATTAGAGAACGGTAAGATTGTTTTGGAAGATCCGATTATCAAAGGCACAATTATAGCCCTTCGTGCGAGTAATGGCGTGATTGAGGTAAAAAATGGAAAGATTGTGGAGAACCATGAGGGTGTTGATGCAGCAGAGAAATCGTTTGTTCTTTTAGAAGATACAAAAGTTAAGACCGCTAATGGGAATGCAAGTCTTTTAAGTTATGATCATTCAGAAATTTGGATGTCAGGTGGATCAGTTGATTTTATGAACAGCCATGGGATTTCTTCGATGTTAGGTGGAAAAGTAAATCTCGAGAATGTTAAAATTACTGGGAAAGGTAAAGAAAAAAATTCGGATAATCATGCGGTTTTGCGTACGGATTTAGGGGGGGCTGTTAATTTAGAGGGTACTATTGTTAGTACTGGTGGGGGTGTCCATGGCATATTATTAGAAAATAAAGTTAATTCTATTCCTCTTCAGGAAGTTAAAAATTTATCAAATGAGGATTCTGATTCAAAGATTCCTGTGACTGAAGTTAATATGAAATCCTCTTCTGTTACCGTAAATGGTAAGGGATCTTATGGTATCTATTTTCGGGGAGAGAAGCCATGGAGTGAAGGTGGGGATAAAAAAGAAGAAATTTCATCAGAGGAAGAAAAAGTTCCACCACGATTAGAAGTTGTTAATTTGGATAAAACAGAGTTTTCTGTTTTAGACGATGCGGCTCTTTATGGTAAAAACATGATTTCTGGTGCGGTGGGGTTGGTACACAGCACTCTTCGTTCAGGGAATTTTTTATTAAAAGCTGAGGAAGGTGCTTCTATAACAGTTTTGGCGGATGCTTCTACTCTTGAGGGTCGCACACACGTTGATAAAAATTCTAATGCTGAGCTTTATTTGGGAGGTCATTCTCAATGGATTTTACAACAACCGTTGCAAAAAGATCAACACGAGGCTGCACATGATTCTTCTATTTCACTCGTGAGTCTTATGGATGAGAGCTCTATTAATTTTAAAAGACACGAATCTTCTTCTGTTGATGATTATCAAACCCTTCGTGTGGGAAAGGGAAAGGGTGAAGTTTATAAAGCACAGGGCGGTGCCTCTATTTCTCTTAATACATACCTGAATAGTGGTGGTGCTCTTGATCATCAAAAGACTGATCGTGTTTTAATTCATGGTGATGTTTCGGGAAAAACAAAGCTCCAAGTGCATGGAGTTGCAGGAAGTCCAGGAGGATATACGGGAAAGGGGGGGAATGCTGAAGGTATTTCAATCATTCAGGTTTCTGGAGAAGCAAAGCAAGATTCTTTTCAGTTGGAAGGTGGTTAT
Organism: Bartonella sp. CL70QHWL; assembly: GCF_042194855.1. Classification (NCBI taxonomy): domain Bacteria; kingdom Pseudomonadati; phylum Pseudomonadota; class Alphaproteobacteria; order Hyphomicrobiales; family Bartonellaceae; genus Bartonella; species Bartonella sp. CL70QHWL. Next base: position 16,404 of record NZ_JBHINJ010000018.1, read on the forward strand.
GTAGCATTAGATAAATTGCCTTATCAGTATAAGCTTTATAGTTATGGTCCAGGGTCTCATTTGGGAAAAGCAAACATGGATCAAAGATTAGTTGAAGGGAACGGAGAATTTTGGGATTTTCGCCTTGAAAGTAGATCGATAGATTCTGATGTTAAACCTAAACCAGATCCTGACCCAATTCCAGGACCAGAACCTTTTCCAGAACCAGCTCCGGAGCCTCATCCTCGTCCTAAGCCGGGCGTTAAGGCTGTTGTTCCGCAGGTTCCGACTTATCTCCTTTTACCTAATGCCTTACGTCATATTGGTTTGATGAATGTTAACAATCAAAATAAGCGATTAGAAGCTTTGCGCATTGCTTCTGGGGGCTTATTAGAAAGTCGTGAAAAACCTCTCTTTTTTGTGAGCGGTTATGGCGGCAATCATCGTTATGCTTCAAATCTTTCCGCGCTTGAATATGGTTATGGCGGCGAGCTTGATTATAATGCCATAGAGGCAGGTGTTTTGCTAAAAGCAATCGAAAATACGTATGGTTCCACTTCTTTTGGAATTATCGGGGCTTACGAGAGATTTTCTTTGCAACCTTTGAATGTTGAACAGAGTCAAAAAAGTACATTTGATAAATGGTCAGTTACGGCATACGGTGGTATGCAGCATGATGCGGGTTTTTACGTTGATGGTCTTGTGTCTTATGGGTTTTTTAAGGGTGATGTTCTAACAACCGCACGGGGCAAGACGGCAACATTAAAGGGAAATCCTTTAAGTGCTTCATTGACTGCTGGTAAAACATTTATGGTAGGAGAGGACGGTTTTGTTTTTGATCCTCAAGTTCAGGTTGTTTATCAATATCTTCAATTTAATAAGGTGCGTGATGTGGACGGCTTTGATATTGATTTAGGAAAGCTTCATCAATGGATAGGGCGTATTGGGGGGCGTTTAACAAAGAGGCTGGTTGCTACTGATGAGGCTCAAGTTATTTCTTTCTATGGCAAGCTTCATCTTGCTCATGGTTTTGAAGGAAAACAATTTGTGCATTTTAAAGATGCTTTTCAGCTAGGTGCTTTTGGTTCTTCATTAGAAACTGGGTTAGGTTTTAATGCCCAATTGTCTCAAAAATTTGCGCTTTACGGCGATTTGGTTTATCAGCACAAACTAACGAAAGCTGGTTTTTCTGGAACGAGTTTTTCAGGTGGATTGCGTTATCATTTCTAGTGTTGTTCCTGTTTTTGATTAATCTTTCAAAAAGCCACAAGTTGTACTTGTGGCTTTTCTCATTCTCTATTCATCTTGTGTTATAGCATTTTTACGAGAGTGTGACTTTGCATATCTTTAATATGCTTTTAGGTTGGACTTCTTTCATTTTTTTGAAAAGTCTGAAGAGTTTGTACGTTATTGTTTCAAAATGCGTATTTCAGAGTGATTATTATATTATTTATAATATTTTGATTTATAAAGATATTTTTTAATTTAGGGCGCTGAAATATTTTCAATGCTCTTATGATGAATCCATAAAAAGCATTCCTTTGTCTATTATATGTAAGATTGGCAAGTGGATAATCATTTAAGAAAGGGTCAATATAATTTTGGGAATTATGTTAAGAGGAGAGGATTTACAATATTAGAAATTGGCAAAGACAAAAATGCTACTCAGGCGCAATGAGGGCTGTATCCGATGAACTTTATATTATATCCGCTGTCGTTGTGAAATGGGGATGGAAATAATGAGATATATCTGAGAAAATTGGTGAATGAGAAACACAATGATATATTGTTTTGTAAAATATGTTTTCTTTAAAGGAATTCGATAAATAACAGGATGAAGTCATGTGTCATCTTCACTTTTTAAAAGTACGGCTCTGAATGCTTTCGACTGTTGTAAAGTTGAATTAAAAGGAGATAGTAAAATCGGAACTGATTTTTACATGTTCTTACCCTTTATTAGGCTATCTTGCCATGAATATTGCCTAAAAATGCATATGTAAACTCTTGTTTCTCAATTTTGGCATATGTTTTGTCTGCTTACAAAGTACATATTGTTTCAATATAAGATCTATCGTGAGGATGTTGATTATGTCAGCTCTGGGGGGTGATTAGACAGCAGTTAAGTAGGTGTTTTTAATGCATGTTAACTGATTAAGGGTGTTTTTGAATAACAACTTTAAAGGTGATTTTTCTGTCGTTTTTCAGTTATATTTTGCAAATTATTTGTAAAAGCAACAGATTTAGATTGTATTTTCGAGTAATTTTTTAATTTCATATTTACATAAAACACAAAAAATATTAATAAGCCTCACATATTAGAACCTAAACGTGTTAAATATTTTTCTATTAGTTAAATTTTTAATACGTTATGTATATCTTTGGTAAGAAGAGGGGGGGGATTATGGTGGAATTATGGTCAGTTTATTTAAAAATCGTTTCTCCTTATATACTTGTACAACGGCACTCCTATTTTTGACACACAATGTTGATGTTTTTGCACACAATGCTGCAGCTCAAGTTTCCTCTGGAAAAACGCAATCTTCATGTGATCAGAATGCAGTATTTTATCAGTGTGATGATGGTGGAAATCATGAAATTAATAATAAAGTTTATTCTTTGACGGATAAAAATGTTAATGGTGTTCATGGAGCCATAGAGGCGTCTAAAAGTGGTACATTTATTCGTGGCAAGAATATAACTGTTAAGGGTATTGGGGATGAAAAGAATAACTCGGAAAACAATTTTTGGAAATATGGACTAAAGGTATCAGAAAAGGCGGGAGCCTCTCTGAGCGATTTCACTTTGAGTGGTGTTTTAGTAGGGGCAGAAGCTCATAGTGCTTCCTTCACAATATCCGGTGGATCGATTGATGCAATCAAAGTAGGGGCTTTTGCAGAAGGAAAATCTCAAACTACAGTTAAGTTAATGGATACACAAATTAACTTAGGTGGTGTTGGGATTAAAGCAGGAGAAAAAGGATATTTTATTTTAGAGGGTGTCTCTATTACCGGAAAAGGTAGTACTGGCAAGGATGGTCAAGGGCTGAATGCAGATCGTCAGAATGATAATGCTGCTTTTCATATATTTAAAGATGGTTATGTTGAGTTTATGAAAGGTTCTGTTGATGTTACTGATGCTCATGGGCTTTTATTGCAGGGAAATAAAGGTTCTCAGATTGATATTGGAGATTCCAATATTACAGTGAAAGGGAATGCATTTTATGGTATGCGCTTTGAAAATGAGGCAACATCAGAGGGTTTGTCAGAGGGAAAAACATCGTTCATTAATTTGAAAAAGACGCGTTTTGTAGTTCCAGATAGTATAGCTGTTTATAGCAGTCAATCTGGAAAGTCTAAAATATCTTTAAAGGAAACAAAGCTTTTTGGAGATTTGTTGCTGAAGGCTGATCGTAACTCTTCTATAAAGGTTGTTGCTGATGCTTCTGCACTTGTCGGTCAAACTCAGGTTGATAATAGTTCTACAGTTGACCTTGACTTGGGAAATAATTCACAGTGGGCTTTATTGCAACCAAGACATAAAAAATTAGAAGATCCTAATTATAGAGGTGTTTCGTTTATTTCATCGGTACGTCTTTCTAATAGTTCCATTACTTTTGAAAAACCGAAATCCGGCACTGCTCATGCCTATCAGACGCTTTATATTGGAAAAGGAACAGGTATTGTTTATCAGGCTTTTGGTGATGCTTGGATTCATTTGAATGCACGTTTAAATCCTAATGATACAAGTGATCATCAAGTAACGGATAGGCTTCTCATTCATGGTGACGTTAAGGGAAGAACTATAGTCCATATACAAGGGGTTGCAGGAGGCTTAGAAGAAAAAAACGAAAAAGCGCATAGTGTTTCAATTATTCAAGTTTATGGAGATGCATTGCCTGACTCTTTTCAATTGAATGGACAGTATGTTGCCTTAGAGGGGGCGCCTTATAAATATGTACTTCGTTCTTATGATCCAAGTGCTACTAGAGGGGATGAGCATGTTAAACAGAGATTTGCTTTGAACGGAGGAGCATTTTGGAATTTTCGTTTAGAAAATGAATACGTTCAAACATCTGCTGATGATGCTGATGATAACGACATTCTTATGGTTTCTAAACGTACACCTCCTGCACATGTTTCTGTTGAGGATATTATTCCCGAATCTTCTGGTGATGTTGTTCCGGTGTCTTCTGGTGATGTTGTTCCGGTGTCTTCTGGTGGTGTTGTTCCAGCGTCTTCTGGTGGTGTTGTTCCGGTGTCTTCTGGTGGTGTTGTTCCAGCGTCTTCTGCGGATAGTCTTTCTAAGATTGAAAATGTTTTCCCATCTGGACGAGGTGTGAGATCTGTTGTTCCTCAGGTACCAACTTATCTGCTTTTGCCAAATAGTTTATTCCATGCTGGTTTAATGGATATCAGCAATCAAAACAAGCAGTTGGAGATAGTACGGACTCATCCTAGTGGAATGTTGGAAATTCGTGAAAATTCTGCTTCATTTTTGCGTGGCTATGGTGGAAGTTATCGTTATGTCTCAGATTTATCTGCGCTTAAATATGGTTATGGGGGAGATCTAGGGTACTATGCGCTAGAGACAGGTGTTTTGCTACAAAAAATTGAAAATGTTGACAGTGCTATATCCTTTGGGGTTATGGGGTCTTATGGAAAGCTTTCTCTACAGCCTCGAGATGTTGCACAAAGCCAAAAAAGTACATTTGATAAATGGACTGCTACAGTCTATGGCAGTATGCAGCATGATGCAGGATTCTATGTTGATGGTCTTTTATCCTATGGTCTGTTTAAGGGAGATGTTCTGACAACTGCACGGGGTAAGACTGCAACATTGAAGGGTAACCCTTTAAGTGTTTCCTTGATGAGTGGTCAGAAAATTGCCACAGGATATGAAGGTGTTGTTTTTGATCCACAGGTTCAGGTTGTTTATCAACATCTTCAATTTAATGAGGCCCGCGATATTGATAATTTTAATATTGAGATGGATAAACTTGATCAATTGATGGTGCGTGTGGGTGGTCGTTTGATGAAGACTCTGACTGCGTCTGAAAAAGATCGTGATGTTTCTTTCTATGGAAAGATTCATTTTGCCCATGATTTTGGCAAAGAAAGAGCTGTGCGCTTTAAAGATTCTTTCCAATTAGGGGCTTTTGGTTCTTCTCTAGAGGCTGGATTAGGTCTTAATGCTCGCTTGTCTCAAAAATTTGCGCTTCATGGTGATTTGGTTTATCAGCATAAGTTGAGCAAAGGTGGTTTTTCTGGAATCAGTTTTTCTGGTGGATTGCGCTATCGTTTTTAGGTGATCATCTTGGGGTAAGTTGTTTAAAAAGCCACAAGCATAGCTTGTGGCTTTTTATTATTTGTTTGCAACTTTTTAAATAAGCTTTTTAAAAAAAATGTTTTTTTTGCATGAGCGAGTTTGTTTCTTTTTAGAAACAAGATAAGGCTTTCTGGTTTGCAGTTTTCGCTTTTTATGCTGTTTTTCTTCTTTGAGTGTATTTTTATTAAATTCTCTTGAAATCATCGCTTTGGGGTAGAATTTTTATTTCTATTTATATTTTTACGCGTATTTATAAATAATACAATTTTAAATTGTGATATTTTGAGATTCTGGCTTTACATAAAATATGTGGTCGATATATAAAATACAAAACGTATTTTAAATTATTACGCGTAACCAAAGTTATTAAACAGAACGCGTTTTTTTTGTTTTTAGGGAAGGGGAAGAAAGTTTGTAGAAAATTATGTTTAAAAATCATCTCTCTTTATGTCATTTTACAACGGTTATTTTTTTCTTTGTATACAATACTGATGCAGGTGAGACTTCTTCTGAGAAGAAGCAATATTCATGTAACGAAAGTGCTTCATTTTATCGCTGTAATGATGGTAAAACGCATGAAATTTCCAAGAAAACTTATCAACTTACGGGTGAAAGTTCTGATACTGCCATAGAGGCATCAGGGAAAGATACAGTCATTGAGGGAGAGGCTATAATCATTAACGGTGTTTCGAATGCACATGGACATTCAGAAACAAACGCTTGGACAACAGCTGTAAAGTCCTCAAATGGGGGAGGCGTTGTTCTATTTGATTCCATGTTAAATAACGTGTCGATAGGGGGCGATGTTAATGAGGAGGGGGCTTTTGAGATGCAGGATGGGGTGATTAAAGCAACCAGAATGGGGATCAGTGTTGCGGGTAAAGGGTCTTTTGTTGCTTTGACCAAGACAGAGATTAAGACATCTTCTAATGCGATAGGTCTTTTGAGTTATAATGGTGCAAAAATTTATATGAAAGGAGGGAAAATTAACTTTGCTGATGGTATTGGTGTTCAAACAGGAGGAGAAGGAGAAATTAATTTAGATGGTGTTTCTATTACTGGGAGGGGGAAACGGGGGACAAATACAGATAATCATCGTGAAGCTTCTGCTTTTAGTATGCTTCAGGGGAAAGGCTCTCTTAATTTCCAGAAGGGAAACGTTAATGTCATTAGAGCGCATGGTATTGCCTTGGAGGGGAATGATAATAATACTGCTCATATCAAATATTCCAATGTTTTTGTGAGAGGGAATGCATTTAATGGCATGCGCTTTTTTTGGGAAGCTGTCTTAAATGATAAAAAAACAATTATGCCTGGAAAAGGGACTGTCTATTTGACAAAGACAACCGTTATGGCTCCAGAAAGTACGGCTATTTATAGCCGCCAATTCGAAAGTTCTGTTAAACTCTCACAACATTCAACAGTTTCTGGAGATTCACTCCTGAAAGCTGTTGAGCATTCCAATGTAAAGATTGAGGCTGATGCTTCTACCCTTGTAGGAGGCGCACATGTTGATGGAAGTTCTACGGCTAAGATAGAGTTAAAAAATGGTTCAAAATGGATTTTATCGCGACCAAAATATGACAAATTGCAAAATTCTGATGCGTCTGGTTCTAATTTAGGGGACTATTCCTTCATTTCATCGGTCAATCTTATGGGTAGTTCTCTTATTTTTAAAGAACTAAAATCCAAAACGACTGATGGTTATCAGACACTTCTTATCGGAAAAGGATCGGGGACTGTTTACCGTGCACAAGGCGATGCGCTTCTTTATCTTAATGCATATTTGGATAAAGGGGGAGCTCTGCAAGAGCAAAAAACGGATAGGCTTTTAATCAATGGTGATCTTGAAGGAAAGACGACAGTCCATGTGTATAGTGTTCCTGGAAGCTCAGGGGCATTGACGGGAGATGGTGGTAATAATCAGGGGATTTCCATTATTCAGGTTTATGGACAAGCTGCTGAAGATTCTTTTCAGTTAAAGGGGGGGTATGTCACACTTGAAGCCTCCCCCTATCAGTATCATCTTAAGAGTTATGGTCCAGGCTCTACTTTAGGGGCAGCAGATTCAAATCAAAGAGTGCTTAAAAACTCTGGAACATTTTGGGATTTCCGCCTTGAAAGTCAATTTGTTGATTCTTCCTCTCTTGATCCCACTAAAGTTTTTCCCGTTCTTGATTTGGTTGTCCCTCCTTCTTCTGATGATATTCCTTCTTTTCCTAAAATTCATCCTAATATTACTGGAGGAGAGGATGGTTCTATTGATTCTAACTCTCAGCAAAAATCTCAGGAGCCAAGTCTTTCTTCTCCAGTAGATTCTCCTGATCGGGATTTCCATCTTACGACCACACCTAATGTATCTGATGTTTTGGTGCTTGAGATCCCCCATCCTCCTTCCTCTCTTGCACCTGTTATTCCCGCTATTGCTGAATCTAATCCAGTTGCACCACCTGCATCTGGTTCACCTGTTCCGCCGCATGTTTCACCCACTCCTTCTGTTGTTATTCCAGTTGCATCTGGTTCATTTGTTCCGCCGCATGTTTCACCCGCTCCTTCTGTTGTTACACCACCTGCGTCTAGTTTTTCTGTTCCGGCATCTGTTTTTGAGCCTTCTTCTCATTTTGAGCCAAATGTGAGAGTCGTTGTTCCCCAGGTTCTGACTTATATTCTTGTGCCAAATACCTTATTTTATGCTGGATTGATGGATATCAGTAATCAAAACAAGCAGTTGCAATCGCTGCGAACTGTTTCTGGTCGGTTATTGAAAAATGATGGAAATCCCGCTTTGTTTTTACGCGGTTACGGTGGACATCATCGTTATACTTCAAATTTATCTGTACTTAAATATGGTGATTATGGCGGTGAGCTTGATTATAATGCACTAGAGGCAAATATTTTACTCAAGAAAATCGAAAGTGCATACAGTACGACATCTTTTGGGATTATGGGGAATTATGGCAAGCTTTCTTTGCAGCCTCGAAAGGTTAAACAAAGTCAAGAAAGTATATTTGATAAATGGACAGTCACGGCATATGGAAGCATGCAGCATGATACGGGTCTTTATATGGATGGTCTCTTTTCTTATGGTTTGTTTAATGGAAATGTTCTCACACTTGAGCGAGGTAAAACAGCTACATTGAGAGGTAAGCCGCTGAGTGTTTCCTTAACTGCTGGTAAAACGTTTATGATCGGCAGCCGATATTTTATTTTTGAACCACAAGTTCAGTTTGTTTATCAAAATCTCCAGTTTCATAAGACTCGTGATATTGATAATTTTAATATTGATATGCGAAGCCCAGATCATTGGGGGATGCGTATTGGTGGGTATTTAACGAAGACACTTACATTTACTAAAGATGCACATGTTCTTTCATTCTATGGTAAACTTCATTTCATTCGTAGTTTTGATGATAAACAATTTGTATATTTTAAAGATGCCTTCCAGCTTGGTTCCTTTGGGTCTTCTTTAGAAGCTGGATTGGGTGTTTTTTCGCAATTATCTCCAAAAATTATTTTTCATAGCGACCTGATTTATCAGCATAAATTTACGAATGCCGGATTTTCTGGAACGCATTTTTCTGGTGGATTAAGCTATCACTTTTAATTGTATTTTCCTTTAATATATCCTTTGTGGAAAATATAAGTACAAAGCATGGTTTTATAGTGTTATTTTCTGATTTTTGACTTTATGTATAATACAAAACAACTTATTATGACGGCACATAATAAGAATAATAAGTAGATGAACCAGAGGTGTCTTTTCGATTTTTTATGAAGATAAAATAAAGAAAGTTTAGACTAAATTATGATTAAAGTATTAAAACGCCATGTGTGTGTTTTCTTACGACCTCTATTTTTTCTTCGCGCACAATATAGATGTGAGTGCAGAAGGTTATAAACCCTCATGTAATTCTCTTTTAAATCGTATTCGTGTGATACAGTTGGTGCTGCTTGTACTTTTGGAAGTCGTAATAAGTTATATATGAGTGGATTGGATAGGAAGGACTACAGGTGTTATTTTTACAATACAATCTCATAACATAGTTATTAAGCCAGAAAAAAGTAAAGGGGAAAAGGCGTTTCAGGAATTGGTGGAATTTTAGAATTAAATAGATCTGAGAAGATTACATCAGCAGTGGTTGTGTCAAAAGACGATAAAACTTCTTTTAAAAAGAGTTCTATTATAGGAAATAGCGAAAAGAAAAGTGGTAGAAATGCCAAGTTATCTCAATCTGTGTTTGGTGTGAAGCAGAGCGGTTTTTTTCTTTGATGAAGGTAAGATTCAGGTTTCTGATGTTCATGACATAGCGATTGAAAGTGCAAAACCGGTTTTTAAGGAAAGGTGATTTGAGTTTCGAGATAGTTCTATGTCTTTGGTTTCTTTTGAAAACTCAGAGATCATTCTTCAGGGACAAAGGGTTCATAGTTTGCATTTTAGAGGAAGTACTTCTCAACATGAATATCAAGAGGGAGTGCTTCTTATAAGTTTAGGCGAAGTTCGATTTAAAAAAACTGCTCTTTATGTTCCCAATGGTACGGCTATTTATAGTAACGATGCTAGGAGGTATCCTTATATTACGATATTAGAGGGGTTCGCGTATTTTTTGCTGATCGGTTAGATGTCAAAAATAATTCATTTATCGTTCTTGATGCCTATGCGTCTTTTCTTGCAGGAAGGGCACATGTTGAGAAAGGTTTTTATGATAGTGTTGAGTTGTTCAATCAATCTCTATGGACTGTAAGAGCAAATAAAAATGCGCTTGAAAATAATCATAAAAAAGTTCCATATTGTGTAGGTTCATCTATTTTCTTTGTAAGGCTTATTGATAGTTTTATTTTCTTTCAGAAACCAAGAAATGATTTTTATCAGACACTTCGTGTTAGGAGATTGGATGATGATTATGGTTTAAATCATGCTTACGTTGTAGGAGAGGACGCACGCTTATATGTTAATGCATATCTTACTGCAAATGGTAAAAGCAAGGGAATAAAAGCTGATAAACTTCTTATCTATGGTGATGTTTATGGAAAAAGTAAGGTGCATATTGTCGATGTTACAGTGGCTTCAAAAAAAATAAAGAACCAGAGCAAAGGTAAGCAAAAAGACGATAAAAAAGACAGCCTCAGTGTTTCAATTGTTCAGGTTTATGGAAAGGCTGCGGATGATTCCTTTAAATTAACAACAGATTATGTTGCTCTAAGAGGAGCGCCTTATCGATATAGTGTTCGTGCTTATGGTCCCAATTTTTCTCATAGACAGGTAAAGGTGGGGATGGATCCGTTAAAGAGAAAAATATTGAGTATAATGGAGATTTTTGGGATTTCCGACTTGAAGCTGAATATGTTCAGAAACTTTCTCATCTGCATCATATGCGGTTGGAAAATGATGTGTCTCATTCTTTAAGTACTTATACTCATCATAATAATGTTTTAGCTGATCATGATGCTTCTGTTCTTTATCCTGAAGAGGGCATTAAAGCTGTTGTTCCGCAAGTTTCAGCATATCTATCGATGCCTCATGCTTGTTTCAGGTTGGTTTGATGGATATGAACAATCACAATAAACAGCTGGAAACATTGCGTATTGCTGCTGGGACTTTGGGAGAAAAAGGTAAAAAATCCTGCTCTTTTTGCGCGAGGTTACGGTGGAAGTTATCGTTATGTTTCTGACCTATCTGAGTTTCAATATGGTTATGGTGGAAATTTGAATTATAACGCTATAGAGGCAAGTGTCTTGCTCAATGCGATTGAGGATACACATCACACTTTAAGCTTTGGAATAATGGGGAATGATGGAAAAAATTCTCTACAACCTCAAGATGTTGAAGAAAACAAAAAAGTACATTTGATAAATGGTCTATTACACATATGGCAGCATGCAGTATGATACAGGCTTTTATATCGAGGGTCTTTTTTCCTATGGTTTATTTAAAGGGAATGTTCTCACGCAAGCAAGAGGCAAGACAACAACATTGAAGGGAACACCTTTGAGTGCTTTATTGATTGCGGGTAAGTCATTTATGACAGGACATAAAGGGGTTATTTTGATACCGCAGGTTTAGGTTGTTTATCAAAATGTGCGGTTTGATCAGGCGTTTGATATTGATGGTTTTGATATTGAAATAGAAAAACTTGATTTGTGGGTGATGCGTGTTGGCGGGTCTTTAAGAAAGACGCTTGCTGCTTCTGAAGAGGCTCTGGTTGTTTCTTTCAATGGCAAGTTTCATCTTGCCATGAGTTTTGGAGGAAAACAACGTGTACAGTTTGGAGATGAATTCCAATTAGGGGGTTTTGGTTCTTCTCTAGAAGCTGGAATGGGGGGTAATGCTCAGTTATCTTCAAATTTTTTATTGCACGGAGATTTAACCTATCAGCATCGTCTTAGTAAAACTGGTTTTTCAGAGATGATTTTTCATGCGGTTTACACTACGCTTTTATGTATATTCTGAAATATAGAATAACATTTACATAAATATAGAGTATTTTATGAATTGCAAAGCAAGTATTTATTTGTTATACTTAAAACTATTCATATGTTTAACTTAACATTATTTCAGATCTCATTCACTTTTAAATAAAGCGGGGGAGAAGGATTTGCAAAAGAGTTATGGTTAATATATTTAAAAATTATAGGTTGACTTTTACAACAGTTGCTTTTTCTTTTTTTTGGGTTGTAAATATTAATGCTGGCTTTCATGCTTTTGCAGCTCCCTGTGATGAAACAGGGAGCTTTTATACGTGCAGTGATGGTAAAAAACATACACTTGAAAATAAAACTTATAATTTAAAAAGTTCTCAAGAACATGCTCCTGATTCTGCTCCTATTAAGGCTATATATGTAGAAAAAGCAGGTACAGTTGTTGATGCATCTCAGATAAATGTTTATGGCGATGATTCAGGTCAAATATTGACATATGGTGCATATGCAAAATATGGTGCGCGTCTTAATCTAAAAAATTCAAATTTTAAGAATGTACGTGCTCTTCATGCTGAAAATGCGGTCATTAGCATGACAGATGGGTCAATTACGGAAACTTCTCACGCTATGTATGCATTGGGTGAAGAAGCGGATATTGCTTTAGTGCGTGTAAAGATTGAGATTGAGCCAGACAACCTGCAAGATATCGGGTTTGTGAGTAGACTTGGTGCAAAGATTAGGATGTCAGGCAGTACTGTTACATTTAATGGGAAAGGTAGATTTTCATCATTTTATGGGGGAGGGTATAATTTCGATAGTACTATCATTAAGGGTAAAGGAAAACAAAAAACTACTATCGTCGATGAGGAAGGTTTTGATAAAATACCAGAAGCTTTCGATGTCTCTCAAGGAAGTAATGTTCAGTTGAGTAATAGTTCTATTGAACTGAGTGATATGCATGGTTTTTTGGTGAAAAATTCTTCGGTTGATGTGAATGATAAAGAAAAGTTGTTGTGGAAAGCATTTAGTTCATCGGATGAATTTAAGAAGACAAATATTAAGATTAACAAATCCAATGTTTCTGTGCAGGGTAAAGGAGTACATGGTCTGTATTTTTATGGATTAGAACCAGAGGAAGGGTTTAGAATAGCTGATTCAACTAATGAAATGTTGTTACAAGGCAGAAATATCATTATAGGAAAGGCATTTGTTCAGTTATCAAAGACAAACTTTACAGTTCCAGAAGGTATCGCCATTTATAGCACTGGGACTGATGGTTTTGGGGCTAAAGCTACCCTTGAACTGTTGGACGATACAAAAATCTCTGGTGACTTATTAATAAAAACTGAAAAAGATTCTTCTCTTCTTGTTCAAGCATATTCTTCAACCCTTATAGGGGGAGTGCGCATTGAAGATAGGTCTCGCGTAGATTTACAGTTAAAAAATGGTTCAACATGGTATCTTACTAAAAGTAAATATCAAGGTTTAGAAGAAAAGGATGTTACGGTTTCATCGCTTTCTACTTTGAGTCTCCTTGATAGTACGCTTGTTTTTGAGAAATATGTCTCTCAAGATTATCAAACATTGCATATTGGAAAGAAAATATACAATAAAGAAGATGTTTATGCATTAGATGATATTGGTAAAACAGCGGGTGTGGATGACGTATACAATAAAGTATACAGTGCGGAAGGTAATTCTCGGATTAAGATGAGCACATTTATGAATAATGATGGTTCATTTGATCCTCAAAAAACTGATCGCGTTTTAATCTATGGTGATGTTTTGGGAACCACGCTCATTGGAATGGAAAAATTTCAAAAAGCTTCAGATACAAACGTGATTGACGGAAGTCATCAAAGTGTTTCGATTATTCAGGTTTTTGGAAAAGCAAAGGAAGATACTTTTAAGCTTTTGAATGATTATGTTGCGATAAATGGATTTCCTTATCAATATAAACTTCGTGCTTATGGTCCTGGTTCTTCTTCTGGAGAAGCAAGTCCCGAAAATAGATTGGTTGAAGGGGAAGGAGATTTTTGGGATTTTCGTCTCGAAAGTGTTTACATTAATCCTGAATTAGATCCTTCTGAATCTATTTCAGTTCCGTCTATTAAGCCTACGTCCACAGTTTTACCACCTAAATCTGAAGCAGAAACTATACCTTCTGAACGGCCATCAGAAACTATTGCGCCTGAACAACCTCCTTCTGTTGAGCCTTCACTTATACCATCTACACCTTCTTTGCCTGAAACATCTGAGCCGTCTGAAACATTTATTCCTACGGATTCTACTCTCACTCCTTCTGCCCCTGTTTCGCCTGCACTTCCCTCTGTCCCCTCTGTTCCAGAGGACGCTTCTTCCGTGCAACCTATGCCTGCATCGCTTGTTCCAGTTGAAACTTCTACTGATGAGGTTTTGCCATCTAAGCCCTCTGTTTTAGAGGACATTTCATCTACGGATTCTGTTCCCACTCCTTCTGCGCCTGTTGAACCTAGAGTTCCTTTTGTACCAACTGTTCCAGAGTCTCCTTCTACTGATGAGGTTCTGCCATCTGAGCCCTCTATTCCGGTATCTCCTTCATCTCCAGATTTTGTTCCCACTCCTTCTGTGCCTGTTGAACCTAGAGTTCCTTTTGTACCAACTGTTCCAGAGGCTCCTTCTACTGATGAGGTTCTGCCATCTGAGCCCTCTATTCCAGAGGACCATTCTTTTGTGCAACCTATGCCTGCACCGTTTGTTCCAGTTGAAGATTCTACTGATGAGGTTCGTCCATCTGAGCCCTCTGTTCCGGAGGACACTTCATCTCCAGATTCTGTTTCTCCTCCTTCTGCCCCTGTTGAACCTGCACGTCCTTCTGTACCAATTGTTCCAGAGGACCATTCTTTTGTGCAACCTATGCCTGCACCGTTTGTTCCAGTTGAAGATTCTACTGATGAGGTTCGTCCATCTGAGCCCTCTATTC
>NZ_JBHINJ010000116.1:0-723 GCF_042194855.1 Bartonella sp. CL70QHWL
AGAGACAGCCAAAATAGCGTGATTGGGTATCGCAGATGCTATGCTGTAGCGCCTGTCGAACAAGCTTTGGATGGTGTTTACAGCCATTGTGGCGGCAGATTCCAGCCCTCCTCGATGGGCACGGCGCTTTTTCTGGCAGCACGCACAGACTTTCACGATGTTGATGGGAAACAAGCAGCATTTGTTTCCATTCTCGTTCACGGCATTCCCAAACAAGATGTCCCCCTTGATATCCCCCCTCTTGATATCCCCTTTGGCAAACTTTGGTGTGATGCCAATGAACTAAATGGTGGTGTAGAGATACTCAAAACACCCATCAATATTCCTTTGCGTGCCGATGTTCGCGAACAATTCAAGATTTTATTGAGGTTTTAATATGAAGCATGAAAGTGGTTTACCCTTTGCAATTGACAGATCTCGCGGCAAAGAGGAACAACAAAGCGTTGTCTTTTATGGCACGCGTCCCTTTATTCAAAGTGGTGAACTCAATGAGGTTCAAACCATCATCAGGGGGCGGCATGACCGCTTGGGGCGCCTTGTTGCAAAAGAAGGAGACCGCGTTGAACGGGCTGATGCTTTTGTCAACAAAGACACAAGGACCGTCACTTTAACGGATGGCAAGATTTATATTGCTGGTGATATCTTCCCAGTCTCTGAAGCTGTACTCAACAATGTTGCCATGATTGGACGCTTGGAAATTGGTGTGAAGCTGCAAAAAAAATG
>NZ_JBHINJ010000117.1:0-717 GCF_042194855.1 Bartonella sp. CL70QHWL
CGTATTGTGTCTAGACGAGAGGCAGTGCAGTTTGGAATCCCCGCAAATGCGGGGTTTTTTATTATCTGGAGGGTGTATTTTATGACATCACAAAATACAGAACAGGCTCCACAACCCATTAAAAAGCGTATACCCCCAAAGGCAGGTCAAGGGCGTGTCAAAGGCGTTCCGAATAAGATGACGCGCATTTTAAAAGAAGCAGTGGTTAAGGCTGCTGAGAATGCTGGGAATAAAATTGGCAAGGATGGTTTGATCTCTTATTTGGAAAAACAGGCTATGGAATGCCCCGCTGCTTATTTAGCGTTGCTTGGTAAGGTGTTGCCTTTACAGGTAACAGGTGAAGATGGGGGAGCCATTAAGGTGATAACGCGTGTAGAAATCGCGCCTTTGGTCAATGACAACACGACAGATTAATATTGTTCCAAAGCTTATACCGATTTTTACAGATAAGGCTTTGGTGCGTGCTGCTTGGGGTGGACGAGGGTCTGGGAAGACAAGATCATTTGCCTTGATGGCTGCTTTAAAAGGCTATCAATTTGGTATGCAAGGGATATCGGGCACTATACTTTGTGCACGTCAGTTTCAGAATTCTTTGGCAGAAAGTTCATTGGAGGAGATTAAGCGCGCCATTGAAGCGCATGACTTTTTAAAGGACTATTACAAGGTTGGGGAGTCGTCGATTAAGTCGATAGATGGTCGTATAGCCTTTCAGTTTTC
>NZ_JBHINJ010000118.1:0-716 GCF_042194855.1 Bartonella sp. CL70QHWL
AGACGAAAAATATAATGATGAGATTTACGGTACTTACGAACAACAACACCGTTTGCGTCCTTGTGATGTGCTTTAAAAATTCTAAAGGGCGCTTTTAAAAGCGCCTCCCCTTTTCCCATCAATAATTGATTAGAGTAAACTTATGACCACACATGATACTCATATTCATAGTGAAGGATATCTCACGCCTGAAAACGAGGTAGACAACAAAATCGGTTATGTCCAAATGGTCAATGCCCATGTAATGCATAGGTACTTACATTTGAAACAAGATTTTTCCACTTGGTTTAATGATTGTGTTGAAAAGCTTGATCTAAAAGAAGGCGTGGATTTTGTTTTTACAAAACAAGAATGGAACAGACAGAAGAT
Source organism: Bartonella sp. CL70QHWL (assembly GCF_042194855.1). NCBI lineage: Bacteria > Pseudomonadati > Pseudomonadota > Alphaproteobacteria > Hyphomicrobiales > Bartonellaceae > Bartonella > Bartonella sp. CL70QHWL. The sequence continues at coordinate 370 of NZ_JBHINJ010000118.1, forward strand.
TTGTCCAAAATCTGAAATAGAAACAGATAAAACTGATAATCATTACTTCAAAATTCACGCAGCAAAGAAAATCGCTAAAGCAGAGCGCCATAGAAACTATGGCAGAATATTATACCAAAACTTATGTTTTTCTTAATTAAGGGGGTGATGATGCGAAACTTTATTACAATATCTGAAAACAATTTTCAAAACACAACTGTTCCAACCATGTCTAGTCGTGAAATTGCAGAGTTATGCGGTAAGCAACATGCGCATATTATGCGTGATATTCGACAAATGTTAGGAGAATTATATCCTGAAGGGGGTCAATCCAAATTTGGATCCACCTATTTAGATAAACAGGGTAA
>NZ_JBHINJ010000119.1:0-716 GCF_042194855.1 Bartonella sp. CL70QHWL
ATAATATCGGCTCCAACACCATGGATGCTGCCTTTGTGGGCTTGCATGTTGACAGCGCGTCCTGCTTCTATTGTTGTGCTCATCGCGGTGAAAGCTTGAGAAGAAGCTTCTGCTTTCTTAAAGCCCACTGTCATACTGCCAGATGCGCCAGCCTCGGTCAAACCGCTTAACGTATCCTGTGGATTGCCCCACGACTTTGGCTTCAAAATACGCATCCCCCGTAATGAAACCTCACCTGCCTTATTGTCGACTATCTTAAACACCAAATTAAAAGTGCCCGTTGCGTGGATAAAGAAGGAGACAGCTTTGATCCTCTACTTCATTCGTGATTTTATCCAACGACCTTTTTAACGATGGGGAGGACGCTTTGGTGATCGCTTTTGTAAAGCTTTTTGCTTTTGCTGACGTTTTCTTTCATCCTCAAAATGCGTTAGTAAAGCGCGTTCCTGTTTCGTTTTGTTGGTCACACCAAAGGTGTCATTGTCCATAAATTGCTGATATCCAGCTAGCATCAAATTAGCTAAAAACGAGTCACTTTTCAGAGGTTGTACAAAATAGAGCCCTTTTGAATCTTGCAATTTATACCGGAAACCTGCTTTTTTCATGCACTCATAAACTGAGGCAAATTCACTCGCATACGAATTCATATCACTAGAAGAAGCATAAACCGGTTTCCAGCCACATTTTGATAAGGATTGTTGGATCATCGCTTTATC
>NZ_JBHINJ010000120.1:0-715 GCF_042194855.1 Bartonella sp. CL70QHWL
ACTTAGTTAAGTCGTCCGAATAAAAAACTATATTCTAGATGACTTATAAATAAGTCGTCTAGGATAAATGGGTTAGTTTTGCATTTGACCGAATTGTGTCAAATATTTGACTTTTTCTGGACGACTTACTGGTAAGTCGTCTAAAAAGAAGACTTGTCATCAAGAGGTGTTCAATAGCAGAAGACTTACAGAGTCATCCATCCAAGATAAGGAGGTCCGGAGGGTATTATACCACCGAGTTGGACTTGTCAATGGTTTTTTCTCTAGAGGTGTTCTATAATGACTGCAAACACCAAATATTGAAAAGCAATCAGTATTTGTAGTTTTAAACCAAGCTATTATGGGAAAAGCAATCACTTACGGATCAGTTTTCAACCATTCAGCGAGCTTCTTCAACGTCTTCTTGTCGACTGGTGGAAAAGCATTATAGCTTGGGAAACGCTTTTTGTTTGGAATGATCACTTTGGCCGTATAAGGAAACTGCTGTGAGGCAGCAGGTTTCCTTACTTGATCACTCTTTGAACGGCAAATTGCCAAAGCAGCATCCCTCTTTTCCTTATATCTTGCATCCTCCTTCTCTTTATCCGAAGCAGTTTGTTTCTGTTTGTCCAACATAACAAGGTTCGACTCTGGAGCTTTATCATCCGAGGCAGTGGGCATCTCTTTCGAGGAACTAGCATCTGCGGACACACTTAGAGCTTTATCATCCGAGGCA
>NZ_JBHINJ010000019.1:0-23329 GCF_042194855.1 Bartonella sp. CL70QHWL
ATCCTTTGAGAACATCTTTAAAACTCTTTAAAAAAAATAAATTGGTACAAAACCTAGTGTCAAAATATACAAAACCCGCTGGCAAGCTACACCGCTGTAGTTTGACACTAGGTTTTATACTAAGTGGGAAAAGGTGGGATTAGGTAGGAATACGTGGTAATTTGTTGTTTTTATGTATAAAATTTAGCATTAAATGCGCGTTTTGTCAAAATAGATTTTGACACCTAAAATTGTAAAAAAGAGCGAAAATCAGAAAAAAGTGCGTTTTCATGGTAAAAATGAGAGAAGGCTTTGAAAGGTCTTTGAAAACCCTGTGAAAGCCCAGAAAACCGCCTTTGAAGACCCTGTGAAAAAAATCACTCCAAAAGTTCAATTGACTCCAAAATCAGCCAAAAATAACCAAAAAAGCAAAAAAGATTTCCATATATAAGTGGAAATCTCTAAAAATTGAGTAAAAAGTATTTTTTATCAATAATTTATATAAATTTTTTAATGTAAAAAGATTTCCACTTTCATCTTTCATTTTAGAGAGGCATTAAGCTGTATCTTATGTAGTTTCTGGATGTGCATTTTTAGCCTCTATTTGACGCTTTAAATGCAGTTTTAGAAGAGGTAAAATAAGCTCTACTTCTTCCGTGTCGTTGATGTCTTGAACAAGCTCTTGCAGTTTTCCATAAAGTTCCGCCGCGAGTTCCGCTATATCTTCAGGGGGGAGTTTTATATTTGCATCGCGATAGGTTGTATAAGCTATGCGACCGAGCTTTTTCATGAGACCAGCAGGGATGGTAGGTGGAGATATATTGAAAGACTGAGTTGTCATCATGTTTATGAACATTTCATCTTCACCAGTCAAAAGCCAATTTAGGTTGACCCCAAATTTTTCTCCATATGATGTTAAAACGGTTGCGTCTGGGGTTCTATCACCGCGTTCGTAATTGCCAAGCCCTTGAATACTAATACCAATTTTAAGAGAAAATATATCACGAGATAAGCCTACAAGCTTTCTTACCTCTATGAGGCGTCTTGCTAATGGGGTTTTTGGTTCATTTCTTTGTCGTGTCATATTAAAGAGGCATTAAGCCGTATTTTGTGTAGTTTCTAGATGTACTCTTTCAGCTTCTATTTGACGCTTTAAATGAATTTTAAGAAGAGGGAAAGTCGCTTCTACTTCTTCCATGTCGTTGATGTCTTGAACAAGCTCTTGTAACTTTTTATAAAGCTCTGCCGCTAATTCCGCTATATCTTCAGGGGGGAGTTTTATTTTAGCATCGCGATAAGTTGTATAAGCTATGCGACCAAGCTTTTTCATGAGACCAGCAGGAATGGTGGGTGCTTTAAAACCTGCTGCTTTCGCTTTTGCCATGTCACTAAACATTTCGCCTTCACCAGTGAGAAGCCAATGAAAGTCTACGCCATAAATTTTGTGATAGGCAATTACGATAGATGCTGGTGGCTCATTTACACCGAGCTCATAATTTGCGAGCGTACCTTTCGCTAAATCAAGAGTTTTTGCAAAAGCACCGCGTTCTTCATTTCCAAGCATTTTTCTTATGTCACGTAGGCGTTTTGCCAATGGTGTTTTTGGTTCTGAATCGGGACGTGCCAAAAAAATACCTCATAAATTCATTTTTTATGTTTACAAAACATATAAAATGAATTAACTACATATTACCGCCCGATATTGAGGGCAGATATTTTACAATTAACCCCACAAAAAACGGATGGTTTGAGCATCCGTTTGAAGCAGGAGCGAAGTTTATGACAACCACCCAAACATGCATTCAAGTATGGGATCGCCATAGTATTTTAGCTGAGCTACGCCGCCGTAATATGACCTTGGCGGAGCTCGCGAAAGCTTATCAACTCTCGTCATCCAGTGTTCAACATATCTGGACACGGTCTAACGAGAAAGCCGAACGCGCTATTGCCGATTTTATCGGTTTGCCCGTCGAGCAGGTTTTTAGCGACCGCTACCCCAAAAGTCGCCGTCGCATTTTTAAAGCAGCAAAACATGCCAATACAGATTCGCGTGCGCATTCTGCTTTGCGCGGGAATGCTGCTTGAACTTCGTTACACGGCTTTGCGCTTTTGCGCATTTGCCATGAATTTAAATACCATAAGATAAAAAGGTTTATCAATGTCTAAAGATCAGTACGAAATAGGCAAGATAAATTGCATAGAGTTGCATCATAGAACAGCCGTTTGCATGGGGTGGTTCTGGCGATTAAATGGTGGTCATATTGTTTTTATAGGGGGTGGTTATGGTTGCTGCTTGTAATTTATGGACCCCAGATGTCAGAAACGATATCGTTAATCCTTATTCAGAAGTTGAACGTTTACAGGTGATGCTTTCCTGTTCTTTAAAAGCCGTGAGTAGTGGATTTAAGCATCTGCCGATCCGGTATATTATTGACCCCCCGCATGGCTTATTTGATGCGGCGTTAGCACGGCAGATTGTTATTCATATTTTGCATTATCAGTTTGAGGTGCCACGGCGGCGTATTGTTGCGATACAGGCACGTCAGCGGACTTCTATTTCTCTATCTATGCAAGTGATTAACCGGCGTTTGGAAGAACCTGTATTTGCGAAAGCTTATCGAAGATGGGCGGGGCGTGCGATGGATTTGTTTTTTAAAGAGATCAGAAAGGCGGCGGCGTGATGGCACAGTTTCAAAAGCTTGCTCTTGATGTGATTGTGGTGCCGGAGCGTATACGCCCTGTGGATGATGAGCATGCCAAGGCACTTGCACAATCAATGGCGCGGGAGGGATTGATGAATCCGATTACGGTGCGCCATACCCCCAATGCTAAGGAAGGTAATTACACGCTTATTGCTGGTGCGCATCGGCTTCGTGCTGCTGAGCTTTTAGGCTATAGCGAAATTGATGCGGTTGTGGTGCAGGCTGATAAGGACAATGCTGCGCTTTTAGAAGTGGCAGAGAATTTGTTTCGCAATGAATTGTCTGTTATTGACCGTGCGCTTTTTGTCCAGACTTACCGCGAATTGTGGGAAAAGAAGTATGGGGAGATTAAGGTTGGTGGGGACGGTAGTAATCAACATAAAGTCAAAAAAGAGCAATTCGGTCAAGTTGACCGAATTGCTCATACCGATGAAGAAAGTGATAAGGGAGTTACTTTTTGCTTTGCTAGACATGTGGCAGATCGCATTGGTTTATCTGAAGAGTCAGTGAGACGACTTAATCGTATTTCCAAGTATTTACAGCCAGAATTACGCTCTGTTTTGCGGGGGACGGCATTGGCGGATAATCAAGCGCAATTGTTGAAGTTGGCGAAGATGGAGCCGGTTGCGCAACGGCGTGTGGCAATTGCTTTGCAACAGGTTGAGGGGGATTTACGGCGGGCTGTTGATTTGGTCAATGGGATTAATACGCCGCCGCAAATTAATGAACAAGAGCGGGTTTTTGCTCAGTTATTGGGTGTTTGGCAGAGAGCAGATGCGCAGACAAAGGCGCGGTTTTATGATTATTTGAACAAGCAATCGGGGGAGGTGCTGTCATGAAGAGGCATGGTTGCGGGCAGCTTGATTTTTTCCAAAAGCCGGTTTTTCCTTGTCGTGAACCCGTTGCGCAGATTGATTTAGGGCGGTTTCGCTCACGCATTAAGCGTGCGATGGCGCGGGCTTTGAGAGAATGCCGGCATGAGCGCAGTGTGATTGCGGAGCGTATGGCGCATTATTTAGGGATTGGGTGTTTAAGTAAGGCCAGTTTGGATGCTTATGTGGCAGAAAGTAAGCAGGTGGATATTTCCCTGCCGCGGTTTAAGGCATTTGTGCGGGCGACAGAGGCATTTTGGCTCTGGGATGAGGTGGTGAGTGAAGATGGATTGTTGCTGTTGCAAGGGGATGAGGCGCGGTTAGCAGAAATTGCGCGGTTGCAGCAGGAACAGCGGGAGATTGCAGTGCGATTGAAAGCCATGCGCGCAACGCCGGTTCGCATTAAAAGGGGGCAGCCATGAAGGAATGGTTTACTATTGCCGAATTGGCTGAGGCAGCTTTGCCAGGGTTGCCGAAAACATATAAAAGTCTTGAAAACCACGGACGGGCATATTGGAGAAAAAACTCTGAACTTTCGAGGAAAGTGGGAGGCAAAACCAAGCCGGTTTGGGAGTATCACATTTCTTTATTGCCGGAGGGGGCGCGGGCGGCGTTGTTGGTGCGGTTTGGTGGGGTTTGTGTAGAAGAAAAGACAGAGAAAAGCGATCAAAAGACAAGTATTTGGGTGCGTTATGAGGGGCTTTCCAAGGCGCATAAAAGGCGCTGTGAAGAGCGTTTGAAGGCACTTTGCTTTTGGGAAGATTTACTCCATGCCGGTATGGGTGTGCATGATGCGGCAAGTTTGAGTGCGGTGCAATTTGGTGTGAGCCGGATGTCGCTTTTTAATTGGCGGCAGATGGTGGAGGGGTATGAGCGCCCTGATTGGTTGGCAGCGCTTGCACCTTGTTATGGTGAGGAGAATGTTTCGCAATTTGCGCCGTGTCATGAGGGGGCGTGGGAGGTTTTTTGTTCGGATTATTTGCGCCCCTCTAAACCTGCTTTTTCGGCGTGTTATCGGCGGATGGTTTCGGTTGCACAGGAGCGGGGTTGGCAGCCCATTCCTTCAGAGCGGGCTTTGCGGCGTCGTTTTAAGGCGCAAATTTCCAAAGCGGTTGTGGTTTTAGCGCGTGAGGGAGAAGAAAAGGCAAAAAAGCTTTATCCAGCACAACGGCGTGATCGCTCAAGCTTGCATGCACTGCAAGCTGTGAATATGGATGGACATAAGCTGGATGTTTTTGTGAATGTTCCTTGGACAGAAAAGCCTGTGCGGCTTTATCTGATAGCGATACAAGATCTTTATTCGGGCAAGATTTTATCGTGGCGCTTGTCAGATGCTGAGACTTGGGAAATCGTTCGTTTGGTGATTGGGGACATGGTGGAAGCTTATGGGATACCGGAGCGTATGACCTTGGATAATGGGCGTGCTTTTACCAGCAAGTGGATTTCTGGAGGTGTGCAAAACCGTTTTCGTTTTAAGATTAAGCCGGATGATCCGCAGGGGCTTTTGACGAGTTTGGGTGTGCAATTGCAATGGACCACCCCTTATAGCGGACAGTCTAAACCGATTGAGCGGGCATGGCGTGATCTGGCAGAAGCGATTTCTAAACATCCCTTTTGTGCGGGGGCTTATACGGGCAATAAACCGGATGCCAAGCCTGAAGATTACGGCAAGCGCGCGATAGGATTTGAAGCGTTTAAAGCCCATGTTGGTGCGCAAATTTGTGCACACAATGCGCAAGCAGGGCGCAAAGCGGTTAATTGTGCGGGGCGCAGTTTTGATGAGACCTTTACTGAGAGCTTGCAAGCCGAGGGGACGATTATTCGGCAAGCAACGGCAGCACAACGGGCTTTATGGCTTTTAACCTCTGAGGCATTGCGTGCGCAAAAGGGTACGGGCGAGATCCATTTTTATGGCAATCGTTATTGGGCGCGGGCGTTGAATGAGCATGCGGGGAAAAAAGTGATTGTACGCTTTGATCCGGATCATTTGCATCAAGATTTACGGGTTTATGATTTGAATAATCGGTTGCTTTGTTTGGCACCATGCCTTTGTGATGTAGGTTTTTATGACCAGCAGGCGGCGCGCTTGAATGGGCGTTTGCGTAAAGAATATGTGAAGGCTGTTAAAGCAGAAAAACAGTTGGCAGCAAAGCTTGCGCCTGATCACTTGGCCGATGTTTATGGTCGCCTTGAGAAAAAGGATGAAGTGTTCAAATCGAAGCTTCCGATAAAGCCAAAGGTGAGCCGCTTGATGCCAAACCATGTGGGGAATTTAGCTTTGACAGCAGACGATGATGAGGCTTTGGGGGCTCGAGAATTTAGTCAACACTTGCATAAAGCTTTGAGAAAGCTTTCGGCGTCTGATGAGGGGCGTGAGGTGATCAAGTTTCCCAAGCAATAGAATAAGGAACTAGGAAAAGAGAGGGGGGATTTGTAAGAATTCTCAAAAGGAAGCTGGTTTTGTATCGCGTATCAGCTTGAAGCGTTAACAAAGAAAGGGGGGGAGGAATCTTAATCCTTTAAAAGTCTAATCAATACATGAAGTTTCTAGGTATCTTTGCCTGATCGGGAGAGATGCGTGGAGTTAGCAAGTTCTCTGATGTGTGAGAAAGAGAGGGGATTTGCAAGGTTAGCCGTTTTAGTATCGCGTACGGCTTTTAAATGTTCATTCTAAAGACAAAAGAAAGGGGCGGGTGGGAGCCCTTCCCCTTATCAATAGTCTAAAATCAATACAGAGGGGAATATACATGAAAAACGCGATAAATGCAACGGTCGATAAAAATCCTTGGGCGCGACCTAAAATCCAGCCCAATGGAACAGCACAAAACCGCAACAGTGATGACATTGCTTTATGGAATGAGCTTGTGGATGCGGTGAGAGCTTTGGGACAAATGAATGATTGGTCGAAAGCAGAGGTGGCGCGGCGCATAGGCATGCCGGATGGGACGTTTTCGCAATGGTATGCGGGCAGTTATGCGGGGCAATTGGGTAAGCAAAATGCAAAGGTTCAACAATGGGTTGAGGTTTTAAAGGAAACGGCGGGTTTTTTGGAGAAGATCCCTGAAAAACCAGCCTTTCAGAGGAATCGAATTGCCAGTGAGATTATTGATACTTTAACACTGGCACAAAGTACGGGGGATATGGTGATGATTACGCTTGATGCGGGCAGTGGTAAGACCGAAACCTGCCGCCATTATCGCTCTACCCGCCCGCATGTTTATTTGGTGACAGCCAGCCCGCATACGCGCAGTGTTCACGGTATTTTGAATGATATGGCAGCAGAATTGGAAGTGGTGGAATATAATCCCACCCGCTTAACGCGTGCGATTGGTAAGAAATTAGAGCGCGTGGGCAGTGGCACGTTGTTGATTGTTGATGAAGCGCAAAATTTAACGGATGAGGCGATTAATCAGTTGCGCCACTTTGTTGATATCAATGGTACGGGGTTGGCTTTGGTTGGCAATGATGAAATCTCTGGACGGTTGGTTCATCGTCAAAATGGTCCCTCTTATGCGCAAATTAAAAGCCGATTGGCGATGCATTTGAAACGGCGCAAGCCCTATAGTGAGGATATTGCAGCGCGCATTCATGATTGGGGGATTGAAGATGTTGGTGCGATAAAGTTTTTGACGGGAATTGGTTTGAAAGCTGGTGCTTTGCGGCAAATTGACAAAACCATGATGTTGGCACGCATGGCAGCGCTTGGAGATGGGTGTGAGGTGACCCTGAAACATGTCAAAGCGGCATGGAAAAACCGTGACGTGGAGGAATTGGCATGATCTCTTTATGCGACAAAGAATTATCCGATACGCTTGTTGGTCTTTATGACGATTATCAATGCGGTTTTGATATTGGAGAACAGCTTAAATTGTGTGTTGATTTGGCGTTATTGCTTGAATTGGAGTTGAGTGTTCACCGTTTGGGGGAAGCGGATGCGGTTTTGGAAGGCCAAGTTTCAGAAGTTTTGGCTGAGTGTGAAGGCTCTGATGCGGATGAGAGCAATCGTGTGATTTATATGGATTTTGGAGGAAGCAAATGATGGAACGCAACCCCTATATGGTGAGAGATAGCTTGATTGCTTTGCGCTCTGCCTTGTTAAAACATGAAATGGATGGGATTTTTTTGCATGGACAAGATGTTCGAGAATTGAATGAGTATTTGCGTCGTTTGGCAGGCTATAACCACGTTTTAGGTCATGAGCTTATGCGGTGTCGTTGGCAATTGAAAGCGGGATGTGCGCCTTCTTCAGGGGATGTTGTGCCATTTCGTCGGTTTCAAAAAACATAAGGAGGAAGTTGGTGATGAATCCACAAATTGAACTTGAAGGTACGCGTTATATGAAGGATGCGAAAGGGGCTTTGGTGCCGGTAAACCTGATCCGCCCTGCGGATTTGTTAGAGGATGAAACGGTGCGCAAAATTATGGGTTTTGCGAAAGAATTATCGGCAAGGATTGCACGTTTTAACAACCATACGATTGCGGATTTGAGTGATTTTGATAGCTTGCTTGCGCAAGAATATGGTGTGGAGCGGCGTGGCAAAAAGGGCAATTGTACTTACACAAGCTTTGATGGTTTGCAACGCATTAAGGTGCAGGTACAGGAAAGTGTTGATTTTGGACCGCAATTGCAAATTGCCAAAAGCCTTCTTGATGAATGTTTGAATGAATGGTCTGCGGATGCGCGCCCTGAAATCCGTGCGATTATTACGCGTGCTTTTAATACGGATAAAGAAGGCAAGGTGAATCGGGGGGAGATCTTTATGCTGTTGCGTTTGGATATTGATGATCCACGCTGGAAAGAGGCGATGCGTGCTATTCGTGAGTCATTCCGTGTGACGACATCTAAGGAATATGTGCGTTTTTATGAGCGTGATAGCCTAGAAAGCGCTTGGCGTGCTGTGACCATTGATTTGGCGAAGACATGAGGGGAGGGAGATGTCTTTAGCTGTCCTTCATATGGGAAAACGCGCGTTAGGTCTTGATGATGAGACCTATCGCGCACTGCTCTATCGCTTAACAGGCAAGCAATCGGCGAAAGATTTGAATTTTTCAGAAAAGCACTTGGTTATCGCTGAAATGAAAGCGTTTGGTTTTAAGCCGAATGGGAAGCGTTTAGAGGGTAAATATGCCAAGAAGCTCCAGGCGCTCTGGATTGCTGGGTGGAATCTTGGCATTATTCGTGATCGTTCAGACAAGGCGTTGCTTGCCTTTGTGAAAAGACAGACAGGGATTGATCATATTCGCTTTTTACGCGATAGCGATGATGCATGCAGAGCTATTGAGGCGTTGAAAGGTTGGTTGCAGCGTGAGGGTGGGGTTGACTGGAGAGGAAAAAACCGCGAAGATTTATGGAGGAATAAACCAAGCATTTCCATTTTGTGTGCCCAATGGAAGTGTTTGAATCCCGATGCTATGTTTGAGCTTGGGGCTTTTCATCAAAGTGTTATGGCGTTAAGTGGTAAAGCTTTGGGTGAGATGAGTGGGGGCGACTTTAGAGAAGTGATGAATGTTTGGGGGCGGAAAATCCGTAAAGGTGTTAAAAGCGAGGGGTAAGCATGTATGCAAGAGGAAATCTATAGCGATTTTCCTGCCTTATTGCGTGAAATAGCTGATGTTGCGGGCAGTGAAGCAGCATGGAATATGATGCGGGCTTTTGGTGGACGAGAAGTTTATATACCCGGGCGTCTTGAAAATGCGGATTGGTTGATTGAAATTGTTGGGTTTGAAGAGGCGCAGCAATTGATCAACCATTTTTGTTTTAATGGTTCGGGTATGCGCCTTCTTATCCCCCTTGGCAGAGATGCTGAACGGCGGCAAAAAATGGTGCAAGCGTTGCAAAAAGGCTGGTCGGTGGATACTGCAGCTGCTGTTTCTGGTATGCATGTGCGTACAGCTTATCGCTTGAAGAAGAAAATTTCTTCAAAAGAACCACAAGGTTTATTATTTCCAGAGTTTTATGAGTATTGAGAGTTTTGACTGACAGTGTCAGGCTTATATTGGGGGAGTGAGACCCGATAAACTGCGAATGGATTTTTATTCATTGAGTGGTTTGTTATGGTTTCAATAGATGCCTCTTTTCTTCATCGCCTTGCGCCTAAATTGGCGCATCATGCGCGCCAAGATTTTATTATTGTTGAAATGGCACGCGTGTTGCCTGAAGCTTTGTCTTATGGTGCGATCACGACACCATTGCGTGTTGCGCATTTTTTAAGCCAATGTGCCCATGAGAGTGATGGCTTTTTTACCGTTTGTGAATATGCCTCAGGGCGCGCTTATGAGGGGCGGCGTGATTTAGGCAATGTCAACCCTGGGGATGGGGTGCACTTTAAGGGGCGTGGTTTGATCCAGTTGACGGGGCGCAATAATTATCGTCGTTTTACGAAGTTTTGGCGCTTAGTCGATGAACAAGCGGTTGATTGTGAAGCATTTCCGCAAGAGCTGGAAAAGTTTCCAGCAGCGCTTTGGTCTGCTGTTTGGTTTTGGCAAATGAAAGGCTTGAATAGGCTGGCTGATCAAGATGATTATCTAGGGATTACCAAGGCGATCAATGGGGGCAAGAATGGACTTGTGCAACGTTTGATTTATTTGAACCGCGCCAAAAAGCTTTTGGGACTTGGAGGCGAGGTAAAGGCATGAAACCTTCTTATCGTGGCTCTAGGCTCTATTTATGGTGGTCTTTTTGGTTTGCTTGGGGGGTTATTTTTTTGCTCGTTTCTGGTGGTTTGTGGGGGGCTCCGCATATTGTTGATATGGCGAGCATTTCTATTCCTTCGATGGTGGCGATTATTGTTGGCAATCTGGGGGTGCATCGTGGCTTTGGTTCGTTGGATTTTTCCAATAGGAAGCATTCCCATAAGCGGCATAGCCGCTCCTATGATGGGGTGGAGATAACGAGGTGGGGAGATAAAAGCAATGTTTAGCCCTGTTTCAAAACTGTCTTTTGGTCTGCTTTTTTTGGTCAGTGTGATGTTGGCGGCTTTTGGCTTTATGAAAGCGCAAATTTTAAAGGCGGAAAAGGCGCGTGATTTGTATTGGCAGTTGGAGATTGCCAAGGCTTCAGCACGTGCACTGCTTGTACAAGAGCGACAAAGGCAAGCAGCGTTTGAAGCTGAGCATCAAGCGCAAGGGGTGATTTCGGCTTTGGAACAAAAGCTTGTGAAAATGGAGGAAGTCAATGAGAAGTTGCCGGTTACTGGCGGTGGCATTGGGCTTGAGCGTGTGCGCTTGCTCAACACACAAGCCGGTGGGTAGCCTTTCTTATCATTTTTTATCGGTTGAGTTGCCGCCTGTTGTTCGCATGGCGTGTGCCCGCCCAGCTTTATTGCCAGAGCGTGCTTTGAATGCGCGCGAAGTGGTGCACTATTGGGGACGTGATCGTGCTGCTTTATTGATTTGTGAACAGCGCAGAAAAGCTGCGGAGCTGGCGATTTTAGGCAAAAGAGAGGGGACTTTTAAGTGAATTTGGATATCAGTGTTGCCAATGGCTGGTTGTCTTTATTGTTATCGGTTATTGCGATTTGTGGGGTTTTGAGAGCCTATTTTTCTTCAGGTGCGCGGGAAATGCTGAAAGATATCACGGCGCTTAAAGAGCGTGTGCAAAAGTTAGAAACAGAGATGGACTTTTTGCCTGATCGTGATGCGCTGCAAAGATTGGAAGTGAATATGGAGAAATTGAATGGTCGTCTCAACACGCTTTCTGCACAATTACAACCGGTGGCAGCCATTGGTGAGCGCTTGCAAGAGTTTTTGTTGGAGAATGCCAAGAAATGAAAGCAGATATGGATAAAATCATCCGTGAAGAAGCGCGGTTGATTATTTTAAAAGGGCTTGCTTGTGAGCGCAGCGAAACTTTATCGAGTGCGATGATTGAGCGGCTTTTATACAGTTATGGCATCAGACGCGATCGCGATTTTGTGCATAATGAACTGGCATGGATGGAAGATCAAGGTGCTGTTACTTTAAAATGTGTGGGTTCAGTTTTTCTTGCGGCGTTAACAGAACGGGGAGCGCGTCATTTAGACCGGAGCTTTTCCATTGAGGGGATTAAGCGGCCTAAACGTTCATCAATAAAAGACGAGGTGAAGGATGCGCAAGGTCGGGCGTGGACGTTTAACGGCGATTGATTTATTGCCGCAAGCTTGTGATCAAATTATTGCTGCTGCTGCTGAGGCTTTAAATGGGCGTGAGAAGACACAAATGGCTATTTATGGTGAGTTTAAAGCGGCTTTGAAGGCTTTACGAAAGGAAACGGGTCTCAGCTTTTCTATTCCCTCTTTTTCCAGTTTTAATCGTTATTCTTTGCGGCTAGCCGTGATGTCACGGCGCCTAGAACAGACAAGAGAAATTGCCGCAAGCCTCTCCAAGCGCTTTGATGCTAAAGCTTCTGATAATATCACTCTTTTGACGGCAGCAGCGATTAAGGAGTTGATTTTTTCAACGTTGAGCAGTGGGAAAAACCTTTCGCCAAAGGCAGCACAAGAATTGGCCAATGCGCTTAAAGGCGTGTTGGCGGCTGAACATTTGTCGACCACCAGACGGCAAAGATTAGAGAAGGATTTTACCAGCAAAGCAAGCAAAGCGGTTGACGCAGCAGCAGCAGCGGCGGGGCTCTCAGAAGAAACAGCGCGAGCTATTCGTGCGCAGGTGTTGGGGGTAAAACATGGCTGAAGGGCAAAATTTTTCTGAACAGATTGCTTTTAAAAGTCATGGCTGTGAACATCAGAATACCTATGACATTTGGCAGAGAAGTACTTTTCCCAAAGAGAGTGATCCCTTAGCGGAAGGCGTTTTGATGGCGCATCAACGGGCATGGATAGAAGATAAGTCCCCATTAAAATTGGTTGAAAAGGGGCGGCGGACCGGCATTACTTTTGCGGAAGCTTTGGATGATACCCTTATTGCGGCAGCAACGCTTAAGGCTGGTGGCGATAATGTTTTTTATATTGGAGACACCAAAGAAAAGGGACGTGAATTTATTGGTTATGTGAGCAATTTTGCAAGGGCAATCACTCGTAATAGTGGGGATGTGGAGGAATTTTTATTCTCTGATCAAAGGGCGGATGGTTCAACGAAATATATCTCTGCTTATCGGGTGCGTTTTGCTTCGGGGTTTCGGGTTGAGGCGCTTTCTAGCCGCCCTGAAAACATTCGGGGGTTACAGGGCATTGTAGTGATTGACGAGGCGGCTTTTCATCAAGATGTGCGCTCTGTTTTGGATGCAGTCAATGCTTTGCTCATTTGGGGAGGAAAAATCCGTGTGATCTCCACCCATAATGGTGTGCTCAATCCTTTCAATGAACTGATCCGTGAGGCGCGAGCAGGAAAAGTGCCTTTTTCGGTGCATTGTTACCCCTTTGGTGTCGCTGTTAAAAATGGCTTGTTTAAACGAGTTTGTGCCATGAAGGGGGAGGTGTGGAGTTTAGCGTCTGAGCAACAATGGGAAGATCAAATTCGCGCGTCTTATGGGGTGCGTTTGGCTGCTATGCGCCAAGAATTAGATGCCATACCAGCCGATCAAGAAGGGGCTGCTTTAACACGCTTACAGATTGAAAATTGTTGTGCGCCAGATATTGCGGTGTTGCGTTTTGCTTGTGTGGATAATTTTAAAAATCAATCGGATTATCAACGAAGTCAAACTGCTTTTGCTTGGTGTGAGAAACATATAAAACCTCTTCATATTGGGCTTGACCGGCGGCGCCAACATGTTTTTGGTGTTGATTTTGCGCGGAGTGGCGATGCGACATCGATTGTGGTGATGGAGGTGGGACAAGATTTGGTGCGCCGTGTACGGTTTATGGTGGAATTGCGCAATACGCCGTTTGATCAACAAAGAGAGATTTTATTTTATGGGGTGAATGGTTTGCCGCGTTTGATGGGCGGCGCGTTAGATGCGCGGGGCAATGGGGCTTATTTAGCTGAAAAAGCGGCGCAGCGTTATGGAGCTCTTGTGAAGGAAGTGCCCTTGTCACAAAGTTGGTATGGCAAGGAAATGCCGGCTTATTTAGAAGCTTTTGGGGATGGGACGATTGTTTTGCCGCGCGATAGTGACATTGTTGCCGATCATCAAGCGCTTGCTTATGTCAATGGCATTGTGAAAATTCCAGACAATCATCGTTTTAAAGGCAGTGATGGTTTTATGCGCCATGGTGATAGCGCGATTGCTTGCGCTTTGGCTTATTTTGCTAGCCGCCAAACTCCTGAAATTTATGATTATACACCTGTGAGAGAGGCTTATCGTTTTGATGAAAGCTCGCTCTTTTCAACGCCTTTTTTTTCAACAATGCGATCAAAGATTTATTGATGGGATGATGAGATGGTAAAACTTTTAGATCAGTGGGGTAGGGCGCTTAATATCAAAGGGTTGGAGCGAGAAGTTGCAAGCCCTACCGTTGGCGGTGTTCGTGATGTATGGTCACAAACCATTGTCAGTGGTCTGACCCCTGCGCAACTTGCTGATATTTTGCAACAGGCAGCACGGGGGCATCCAGAGCAGTTTTTTCAACTTGCCGATGATATGGAAGAGCGTGATTTGCATTATCGTGCTGTGCTTGGCATGCGTAAAAATGCTCTCACAGGGGTGGAGCCTGGAGTGATTGCCGCAAGCAACAGTGCACAGGACAAAAAGATAGCAGATGCGGTGCGGGAAGTGATTAGTGCGCCTACCTTTGTTGATGATTATGTCACGGATTTGTTAGATGCTTTGGGAAAAGGCTATGCGGTTGTTGAAACTTTGTGGGACAAGAGTGCCAAGGAATGGTGGCCGGTTGCTTGGAAATGGCGTGACCAGCGGTTTTTTCAATTGGATCGACGGGATGGTTTTCATTTGCGTTTAAAAGAAGAGGGGTCTTTTAATGGAAGTGAATTGCCTGCTTATAAATTTTCTATTCACAGACCCAAGTTGAAAAGCGGTTTGCCTATTCGTTCTGGGCTTGCGCGGCTTGCAGCTTGGGCTTTTTTGTTTAAATCTTATACCTTAAAAGATTGGATGGCATTTTTAGAAGTTTATGGCATGCCTTTGCGTGTGGGTAAATATGGGGCAAGCTCTTCTCATGAGGAGCGACGGGTTCTCATTCAAGCGGTGCGTGATTTATCCAGTGATGCGGCAGCGATTATTCCCAAAGAAATGGAGATTGAATTTATTGAAGCGGCAGGGGGCAGTGGCAATGCGGTGTTTGCTTCTAAGGCGGAATATTTAGATCGACAAATTTCTAAAGGTGTGTTGGGGCAAACCATGACGACGGATGATGGTGCGTCTTTTTCGCAAGCGCGCATTCATGAAAATGTGCGCCATGATATTGCCAGAGCTGATGCACGCCAATTAGCTTTAACGGCTAATCGTGATTTAATTGTGCCCTTTGTTGAGATTAATTTTGGGCGCCAAGAGCGCGCTCCCCTTGTCTATTGGCCGATTTCGGAAAATGAAGACATTAAAGCGATTAGTGATGCGCTGGAAAAACTTGTGCCTTTAGGTTTGCGTGTTGGGGCGCAAGAAGTGCGCAATAAGATTGGTTTTTCGCAACCAAAAAAGGAAGAGGATGTTTTAAAGGCTCCTGATAATGCGCTTGATGATGAGAGGGGAGAAAAGGCTCATGTTTGTGCTGATTGTGGAGGTGTTTTTGATGTTTCTGTGACAAGAGAGAGCAAGGGTGCAAAAGAGAAGGGTGGGAAACATCACGACGAATTGGACCGGCTTTCACAAGAAGCTTTAAGCGACTGGGAAGAGGACTTAGAACCCCTTTTAGAGCCTTTTAAAAAGCTTGTGAGAGAAGCAAAAAGTTATGAGGATATCCTAAAAGGCTTAGATGAATTGCTAGGTGAGATGGATCATCACGCATTAGCAGCGCGCTTGGCAAAAGTACAAATGATTGCACGTGGGCTTGGGTATCATGGATGAGGAACTTTTTAAAACCGCCCCTAAAGAGGTCACCCGTTATTTTGAAGCCAAGGCACTTGTTCCAAGCTTTGATTGGCGTGATATAGCACCAGAAGAACATGCCTTTTCCTTTACGGTGGCAAAATCGCTAGGCTATGATATTTTGGAGGATTTTAAGCGAGCGGTTGGAGAAGCCATAAAGCATCAAGTTCCTTTTCAAGAGTTTCAAAAAAATTTGATGCCGATTTTACAGGAAAAGGGTTGGTGGGGTAAAAAGACTGCCATTGACCCCAAAACTGGTGAAAAGAGCGTGGTACAATTGGGCAGCCCACGGCGTTTAGAAACGGTCTATTGGGCCAATACCATGAGTGCGCATGCGGCAGGTGAGTGGGAGCGCACACAAAATAATAAAGAATTTTTGCCCTATCTCACCTATGCTTTGTCAAGTTCAGAACATAAGCGTTTAGAACATGAAAGTTGGGTGGGGTTTACCGCACCCGTTGATGATCCGGTTTGGGATTGGCTTTATCCGCCCAATGGTTGGCGGTGTAAATGCAGTGTGCGACAGGTAAGCCGTTATGAAGCAGAAGATTTAGGCTATGAAGAGGGGGCAGAGCCACTTCATGTTGAAAAGCAGGTTTGGCACAATAAACGAACGGGGAAAGTTGAGAAGATACCAAAGGGGATTGATCCTGGTTGGCATTTGAACCCTGGGAAACATCGGGCGCAAAATTTAAGCAATTTTTTGAGTGATAAAATTTCCGTGATGGGGGACAATGACAAACGCATTGCCATTGAAGATATTGTGGGTTCACCACTTTTGGCAGCCATGTTTGAAGGACGGATGCCTCGCGGGTTTATACCCATTGCACCGATACCACAAAAGGTGGGTGATGTTTTTGCAGCGGAAAATTCTCTTATTCGCTTATCCGCAGACAGTGTGAAACATATTTTGTTAGAGCATCAAGCGCGAGCGCTTCACTTGGAGGATTTTCGAGGCGCCATTCAAACACTCATTCGCCCCCATGGAATTATCAGGCGAAAAGGTGTACCGAGCGTTGTGTTTTTGGGTGAAAATGATGGGGTATGGTGGCGCTTAGCGGTTAAATTTGTGGCAAGCAAACAAGAATGGTGGTTGACCTCCATGCATAAAAAAAGCTCTAGAGAAATTGGACGCTTATTGGATGCGGCTGAAAAAAAGGGCGAGAGGTTGTTGTAAAGAGAACAACAGGAAGAAAGTCTTGTGTTCTTAACGGAAAAGAGGCGAGGAAAAAGAGAAGGCGTGGAGGGCGGTCAACTCCTCGCAGATCCGGTAAAACCGTCCTGGTATAACTGGCTCACGCCTCGTGGATAGAAGTAACAGTTTAAAAGTTTAAAAGCAATCTTAAAAAAAACGGCTTGAGAGAGGCTTTTTTTGTATAAGGCGATAAATTGTACCTCTCACTTCACAACGGCGCTCTATCGTCTTTGAAGTGCCTTTGAAAACGATTTTATGGGATGGTTTGGCACGGGGGTTTCTCTCACAAGGAGAAGAATAGGGAAAAGAGTGCTTTTTTGAGAAATGCTCTTTTGACTGACAGTGTCAGACTTATGGTGGGAGTAAGTTTCATGCATTGTATTGCCAATGACAATTGTAAAGCAATAGGCAATGTATGGAACAGGAATTTCACGAAGATCAAAAAGATGGGGATGCAGAAACATTTCATGCTGCGTTAATAGATCTCTGTCCAGACGTTTTATGCCAAGACATTTCATGTGAAGACGCCACCGTTAGCCAAGCGCCTGAATGGGTAGAGCTTTTGCCCAAAGCGCCCCATGTGAAGGCACGTGATGGACGACAATGGCATTATAACCCGCAAACTATTTTAAAAGCCTTTGCAGCCAATAAAGGACCGCTTGTGATTGATTATGAGCATGGGCAACATCACCGTGCGAGAAATGGTTTAGAAGCACCTGCCAGTGGCTGGATTGAAGAATTAGCAGAGCGGGATGGTGCGATTTGGGGGCGTGTTAAATGGACCGATATGGCTACCAAAAAGATTGTTGCCCGAGAATATCGCTATCTTTCGCCTGAGTTTCGCCATTCCAAGAAAGGTGAAATTTTGAATTTAGCAGGTGCTGGTTTGGTGAACCGTCCAGCCCTTGTCATGACGGCTTTAAGCCGTGAACAGCCTTCCCCTATAACTTTGACGGAGAAAATGATGGATTTGACAGCCATTGCCAGTGCACTATCGCTGGCAGAAGATGCTAAAGCGGATGAGGTTTTAGCAACGCTTAAAGCGCGCGAAAAGGAACGCGTGGAATTAAATGCCCAATTAACAAAAGCGCGAGAAGATTTAGCGCTTTTGCAAGAAGAGCAAAAAAACAGTGCCATTGAGAGTCTTTTAGATAAGACCATTGAAGAGGGCAAGATTTTGCCGGCTGCTCGCGAGGAATATCGTGCGCTCTGTAGCCTTGAAGGGGGGATGGAGCATTTTAAAAGTTTGGTCGAGAAGTTGCCGGCGCTTGCCTCAACAAGCCCTTTAGAAGTGTGTGCCTTAGCGCAAGAACCAAAGCTTGCTCCAGAAGAGGTTGCCCTTGCGGCACGCCATTATCAGGAAGAGCAGAAGCAAAAAGGCTTCGACATCACCATTAGCCAAGCGGTTGAGTATATTAGCGAGCAAAAGGAGCGCCCATTATGAGTACGATGATTTTGATTAAATCTTTTCGCGCTGGAGATGTGATTTCACCTTATTGCATTGTTGCAGCGCGCGGTGACGGAATGGTGGCAACGGCTTCTGGTAAGGGTGATAAATTATTAGGGACTGCTGGGTCATTGATTGCAAAGGCTGGTGAGATGATTGATGTTGGCCAATGTGGTTGGGGCGAAGTGGTTTGTGGAGGCAATGTTTCCTTTGGTGATTTTTTGACCTCTGACCCCAAAGGACACGCCATTAAAGCGGAAGCCGCAGATCGCACCATTGGTATTGCCATGAGTGATGGTTCTGCTGGTGATGTTATTTCTTTTAAAATTAATTAATCGAGGCATAAAATGAACAGACCTTTTCCCATTGATCCAACACTCACCGCTATTGCTATTGGTTATCGCAATCCAGCAGGTTCTCTTATTGGCGATAGAGTTTTGCCACGCGTTTGTGTTTTAAGTGAGGTGTTTAAATATAGTGAATTTCCTTTAGCAGAAAATTTTACCGTGCCTGAACTTGAGGTTGGGCGAAAAGGGCGCCCGAATGTGGTGGAATTTTCTGCCTTTGAACGGGAAGCCAGTGTCAAAGATTACGGACTTGATGATCTCATCCCCAATTCAGATATTGAAGCAGCGGCACGCGCACGGGCAGAAAAGCGCTCTCGTTATAACCCCGAAAAGACAGCTGTAGAGGGACTTGCCAATTTGCTAGAATTGGGGCGTGAAGTGCGTGTTGCAGCTCTTGTGCAAAGAAGTGAAAATTACGCACCAGAGCGGGTGATTACGCTTAAGGGTGAAAATAAATTTAGCGATTATGAGAAATCTGACCCTTATGCCACTTTAGATGAGGCGATGGATAAAAGTCTCGTCTATACGCCCAACACCATTGTGATGGGCAAAGTTGTTTGGTCAAAACTCAAACGTCATCCCAAAATCATTAAAGCCGTTAAAGGGGGTGGCACTGCTGATGGTTTTGTCACCAAGGCGCAATTTGCTGATCTGATGGAAATACACCCCGATCGTTTACTCATTGGTGAATCGCAAGTGAATTTGGCACGTAAAGGGCGTTCGGCACAATTGGCACGCGTGTGGGGCAATAAGATTGCACTGCTTTATATTGACCCTACCAAACAACAGGCAGATGGTTCGGTGATCAGTTGGGGCTTTAGCGCCCAGTTGGGCGAGCGTTTGTCTGGAGTGATCCAAGATCCAGATATCGGCTTGTCGGGTGGTAAACGGGTGCGTGTGGGGGAACGTGTGTGTGAATTGGTTGCCGCAAAAGATGCCGGTGTTTTGTTGCAAGAAGTTGTCTAAGGGAAACTTTTAAACATGGCTTATGCAAGCAAAACATTGATTGAAGAGCTCTGGGGTGATGACTTCTTGGATGATTTGTGTGGGATGGATGAGAACTCTGATCCAGTTTTTTCAGAGCAAGCCATTGCCCGCGCGCTCGAACAGGCAAGTGGTGAGATTGATGTGCATTTGTCTCATCGCTACTGCGTCCCCATTGCTGGACAGCCGGCGGCTCTGGGTATGATCTGTGTCAATATTGCTGTTTATAATTTAGCCATACGCCATACGGCGCTGACCACGACCATTGAAGATCGTTACAAACAGGCGGTTGATTTGCTGAAACGTATTGCCGAAGGCAAAGCGGGTTTAGGCATAGATGAACCTAAAATTATGAGCGAAGATGGACCGGTTCGTGATGGGGCTTTTTTTCATGCCAAGCCGCGTTTGATGGGAAGGTAACATGTCTGTTGCAACCCATATTGAGATTAAAGAGACAGGGCTTGAAGCGGCTTTATCCTTTTTGCAAAAGGGCGCTGATAGCTCGATGGGGACTTTGGCACAAGGGGTTGGGCGTCTCATCCAAGAAAGCACAAGGCGGCGGATTCAAAGCGAAAAAAATTCTGCCCAAGGAGAGAAGTGGAAAAACAATTATGCCCGCACCTCCATTCTTTATGCCAGTGGGGCGCTTTCACGCTCCATTGATATGAAAGCTTCACCAGAACAGGTGATTGTGGGCTCTGGGTTGGTTTATGCGCGGATTCATCAATTAGGTGGGGTTATTCGCCCGAAAAATGGCAAGACACTGCGCTTTTTTCTTAAAAGCGGTAATGCACACCGCTTTGTTTGTGTGCATCAAGTGACTATGCCGGCACGCCCTTATTTGGGGCTTTCAGAGCACAATAAAGTGGAAATTGTCAAAGCGACAGAAGACTGGCTGGAAAGGGTCTTTTCATGAACCAAACGATCACACAAGCAGGGCGCATTAATCAGTTTCGTGAAGCGGTGATAAGGAGCCTTAAAGGCGCTTTGCCGGATGTGCGTGATTGCGGCTGTCAATTTGGACGTTTTAATTTAGAAGAACTTGAAACACAGATGCTGGTGGCTCCAGCAATACGGGTTGCGGTGTTAGAAAGCCGTTTGAATCCTGTAGCAAGTGGACAGATGAGTGCGGATCTTCATTTAGGGGCTTTTATTATTACCACTGGTAAAGAGCGTGATGTTTCCAGTTGGCTTTTAGCAGAAGCCATTGCGGTTTTATGCCATAGCGGGCAATTGTGGGGGCTAACGCATTTGAGTGCCCCGCGTGATGTCCAGATTGAACCGATTATTTCCGCGGCGATTAAGCAGCGTGGTGTATCGATAAGCGTGGTGGAATGGCACCAAGATTTGCATCAGTTGGGACAGGATATTTTTTGTGATGAAGGACAACTCAAAAGTGGTTTGATTTCATGTGATGATGAGGTGTTGCCATGAATGATGCGCATTTGTTGAGTGACACCTTGCGACAAATAATGAAGCGTCTTGATGCGCTTGAACGCTGTCTTGCCAACCAGCACATGATTGGGCGGGTTGTGCAAGTTGATGGCCATAGGGTGCGGGTGAAACTTTCCGAACAGGGTTCTAATGGACAAGCAGTTTTATCGCCTTGGCTACAAGCGCAAGAAGCTTCTGGCGCTCTCTCAAGCAATATGCCCCTCCATGTTGGTGATCCGGTGCGGTTATTAAATCCCCATGGCGAAATTGGTTCTGCCTCTCTGGTGGTGCGCGATAGTTATAGTGAGGATGCACCTAATCCCGCACGCTCTTTCCAAGAGTTGGCGCTCTGTTATGCCGGTGGCGCTTTGCGAATGACAAAAGATGAACTTATTCTCTCCCATGGGGAAAACCAAATCCATTTGAGTGAAAAAGGTTTGGTGCTTTCTCATCAAGCAACCCGTGTTGAATTAACGGGTAGTGTGCGGATTCAAGCAGAAGATTTGCAGCATAATCAAAAATCTGTTGGCGCAAGCCACAAACACGGTGGGGTCAAAATGGGTCCCTCCACAACCTCTTCCCCTCTTTAAAGGAGTTTTATCATGCGTGAGAACATTTATGTTATTTTAACCAATGCCGATTTTGTTGCAGGCAAGCGTTCACTGGGCAAAGGTGAAGAAATTTGTTTAAGTGAGGAAGAGGCTAAATATCCGTTGCTGCTTGGTCAGATCGCTGAAAAACCAGCCCCTGTTGTTGCGGCGGCCCCAACTGTTTCTACCACAAAGACAAGTAAAGGAGCTTAAAGCATGCGGTGCGGGATGAGCGAAAAGGATGGCTCTCTTTTATATGGCTTTGCGCATTGTCAACAGTCACTTCGTAAATGTCTGACGACAAGAATTGGGACACGGGTTTTGCGTCGTCATTATGGATGTGATGTTGGAGCATTCCAAGATGCCAATGCTGATCCTGCGACGATGATGCAGCTTTATCAAGCAATTGTTGAAGCACTCGATGATCCAGAGTGTGGAGAGCCTGGGTTCTCGTTGCAGAGGATTGATCTGACAAAAGCAACGCGTGAAGGCACGTTCCATTTTGTTTTAACGGGTGTTTTTTATCCCAATGGGCATTTGGGGGATTGGTCACACCAAGAGCCAATGAGCATCAATTTAGAGGTTGGTGATGACTGAGTTTGAACCTTTATCCTTTTCACAGATTCCCCCTCCACAACTCCCTCTGCCACAAATTATTGAAGAGCTTTCTGTTGAAGCAATTTTAGAGCAAAAGATCACGCGTTTGACTGAGCTTTTTGCAGCGCATCATATTCCTTATAATGTGGAAAAGACGGCTTATGATCCCGTGGTCATTCAATTGCAAGCGGCGGCTTATGAAGAGTTGCTATTGCGCCAGCGAATTAATGAAGTAGCGCGGGATAATTTACTCACATTTGCCCATGGAACAAGTTTAGATCATTTGGGGGATTTTCATGGGGTCACGCGCCTTTTGGATGAAGATGATGAGCGTTTGCGCCGCCGCATTCGTTTGAATAGACAAGGACATTCCACAGGTGGCACAGCGCCACGTTACCAATATTTTGCCCTCTCAAGCGATATCCATGTCAAAGATGCTTTTGTTTATCGTGAGGGTAAAAGTCCGCTTATTCATGTTGCGCTTTTTAGTGACGCTCCTTCAGGGGTGGCTGATGAGGCTTTAATTGCAAAGGTGCAAGCAGCCCTTGATGCCCCCCATGTTAAAATGACCAATGACCACATCCTTGTGAAAAGCGCGGTACAGCGGATGATCAATGTTTCTGCTGATTTTTGGTTGTTACCGGATGAAGGCTCCTTTGTTTTGGAAAGAGCGGAGCAGAAATTAAGAGCAGAATGGGCGCGTGCGCAAAGGCTTGGGCGTGATTTGTCTTTAAGTTGGATACTAAGCCGCTTGATGGTTGAGGGCGTTCACCATGTGAACATAACGCAACCTTTTGAGGATATTTTGGTCGCACCTGATGAAGCAGTCGCACTAGGGGATATTGTTTTGTTTGAACGGGGGCGTGCTTATTGATGCTTTCCTCACTTTTGCCCCCGAATTCGAGCTTGTTTGAACGTTGTCTTGCTGACGCAATGGCTTTCGACCCTCACGTTAAAACGGCACTCGAAGAAATACCTCGCGCGAAATTTATCACGCGTCCGCCTTCTTGGTTGCCCTTTTTAATAGACGAATATGGCTTACAAGAATTAAACCCTTATTTCTCTAACCTTTATGATTTAATTGATCAGGGTCTTGCATGGCAAAATATTCGCGGCTCCCTTGCGGCAATAGAGATGGGGCTTGAATGGCTAGGGATTTCGGCACGCTTTCAACCCGCCTGGACGGGGCGAGCATGGTGGAATTCCTTTCAACTTGATTTTGATCAGTTGCCTGAACGCAAAAGCCTTGAAGCCATTGAAGCGATTAC
>NZ_JBHINJ010000121.1:0-709 GCF_042194855.1 Bartonella sp. CL70QHWL
AGCCAACGACAAGTGACCAAATAGATGCGGAAAATATGAAAAGATAACAAAACGAATTTAGAGAAAACAATAGATCTTATTTCGAATCAGCGTAAGAGCGTTGTGATCATTACAAGAGATTATAAAAGCTTTGGACGCAATGGCTGTCAGCGAGTTACCTAGTTCTAGGGACCCAAAACCTTAAACCTAGTTGAGTCGCAGCTCGCTAGTGGAAAAAGAAAAGAATGCTAAAACGCTCTAAGTGCTAAGTGCTCTGGAAGTTTTGTGATGATTTCCTCCTCGCCCAAAGCTCTCCTTATATACTCCTCTTAAGACGGTCTATCTTCCCTCGGGCTGAATCGGGCTTTTTCCATTTTCGTCCATCTTCGTGTTTATCGGGAAACTTGACATTTATCTTCGGAAAACTTGACATTTATCTTCTGGAAACTTGACATTTATCTTCTGGAAACTTGACATTTATCTCTTATGTGAGGATAAAGATAAACCGTCATAGTTATCCTTCCTTTTCGGAAAATCGTAAGTGGACCGTTTTGGCCACGTCGGGCAGTTTAGACGTTTTTACGGTTTTTCGAAAGAATAGTCTTTGAAGGTTTCGGCATTTCCGAAGGAATCCCAATTCCTCGTATAGTCGAGATGATTGGTGTTTAGAATAACCGTGATCGTACCAAACTCACGAAGATTGATCCAAACAAGCCAAGATGGGATCAGA
>NZ_JBHINJ010000122.1:0-707 GCF_042194855.1 Bartonella sp. CL70QHWL
TGATTATTCGCTTGAACCCCTTGGTTCTGATAGCCAAGATTTTGCGCTATTCTATAAATCTCTTCTGCCGGATTGAGATCTCTTTGTGCACAAGTCGCTACAATCGTACGCAATTCATTCCTTATGATCTCAGAAATTGTGTTTGGATCTGCATACTCAGGATAAAGTGACGACCAAGAACTCAATTCCTTCGCACGCTTCTCATAAAGAAAATTTGCCGCATCACCAAAATCACTGGATTTATTTTGAAACGACTTAACAGAATTGTTGAAAAACTGACCAAGACGTATATCATGCTGCTGCTGTTCCTCAGCTTGTCTTAGCGCTTCTTTCTGTTCCCTAATATACGCATCTTGCTTTTGAATCTTATCTAGCATCCACGCCACTAAACGAACAGGGTCCTCACGTAGGTCTGGGGGTGCATTTTCACCTTCAACCATTGGCGTCTGGGATTGGGGTTCATAAAGCTTGACAAGCGCTTCACGAGCTTGTTTAGCTTGTTGCTCCATACGCTGCTGTTCTATGCTAGGAACAATCTCTGAAGGCTTTTCAACGGACTGCACAACCGGCTCTGGAGAGGTGACATCATCATTATCAATCGTTTCACCATCATAAGTGCCGGCATCAAAAGAGCTCTCATCATCAAAGACCGGTGCTCCAACTCTGTAATCTTCATTCATAGCTTCATTCATTTCTGCATTCATTCT
>NZ_JBHINJ010000123.1:0-702 GCF_042194855.1 Bartonella sp. CL70QHWL
AATCTTTTGAAGAAGAGTTTTCTGCCTCATGGGTTTGTATGGAGCGTTTTGGCAAGGCACCCAGTTTGCAATTTACCGGCTATGGCAATGATGCAAAGACCATTCATGGAGTTTGGTTTCCAGAAGAATTTGGTGACCGTGTAGCCATTGATGCCATCACTACAACTATCCGAAGAGCAAAGCCGGTCCAGATGCTTCATTGGATCAATGATACCACCTATAGTGTCCTTCTCCATGGACCCGTAGTAATCACCACGATCAATAAAGACCATGACTATATCAGTCGTTCTGGTCAATCCCAACGCATCCGCTATTCCATTACGCTCTTTCCCTTTTTTAATGGCGGAAAACCACAAGGACAATACCAAGAGGGACAAATCCAAGTGGGACAAACTCTATGAAGATACCAGAAAAGCATGTTATTGTAGAGCTAGAGGATATGAGCCTCGATCTCCTTTGCTTTCACCATGTCATGGCAGTGTTCAGAGACCGGAGGCAAGTTGGGGCACTAAACGGTTATTTAGAAGCCACACTGGAAGCTAATCCAGAGATTGCCAAATATGGTGTGTTTTTACCGCGGGGCTTAAAGGTCATTTTGCCTGAATTTGTGTTGTCTAATCCCCAAAGCATGGTGAAGCGGTTATGGGATTAATGCGTACACACCCTTTTATTGTGGTCAAGGTGGGAGACAAACCTGTTCAT
>NZ_JBHINJ010000124.1:0-691 GCF_042194855.1 Bartonella sp. CL70QHWL
CGCCATTCCAAGCGAAGGCAAGGATGGCGGATTGTTGATCATTAAGGCTGGCATTTGCGACTATTTTTATATTTTTTACAAAAAGGGCTGTTTAAGCGCTTCTTGACACTGGGCTGTGGGATCACAGCACCTGGACGACAAATGGGAAGGTTTTCGGCTTTATGATTTACACACCAAGTTCCCCCTCCCACTTTATCACGAAAACCTGATTGAATCATACAAGCTTCTATGGTTGCTATTGCATTGTAGCTGAGCTTTCTGCTTTCTGGATCAGTATCATAAGGGGTTGGCATACCGCATTCTAACAAGGCTTTTCCTACCTCAGTAAAATCAGTAACACCATTTTTCTCCCACGTAGCTATCTCTCCTAGAGGAGGTTTATCGATATTACATCCAGTTACACTCACCAAAACTATTCCACTTAATAACTTTAAAATGTGTTTCATTTTTTACTCCATGATTTACTTAAAGGAAATTGTTCACGATGAGATGAGCCGTAAAACTTTTGGCATTTATAACCCACATCTCCAAGACAGGTATGGGAGCTTATGGGATTTGTAGCCACTCTCAACCATTCTGTCCAAACGTTACTGCCAGCAGGGAGTGTCTCATAAGTATAGCCATTGCCGCCAATAATTCTGCTTACAAAGTCATATCTATTCCCATCAAAGCCAACAGTGGTTTGTTTGCC
>NZ_JBHINJ010000125.1:0-688 GCF_042194855.1 Bartonella sp. CL70QHWL
TCTAGTTTCTATGTCTCCATAGATGTCCAAATGTAATGCCTTTTGCGAGAGAATTGGCAACGCTTGATAGTTTGAGTAACAGCATGATGGATATAATGGACAAGATGAGAGCTCCCCCAAACATGAAGCTTATATTCTGGTCGTAATCGAGTTTCATATCGCTCAAATAGTTTGCAAAGATATTCATCATCAGATTAAATACAGTGGCTAAGAGTAAAAAGAGGATTATATAATTGACGACTTGGATTATCCATTGCTCGAAAAGGCGATGAGTTGGTTGCCAGAGCAAAGCAACGATGAAGAGAGGTCCCCATCCTACGAGAAGTGTAATAGCGATTTTTGTTAGGAGCACGAGACCACCACCGATTGCGACTACGAGGCTTGTTGCCAACAAGATGATGATGCCTAAGAGACTGTAAAGCAGACCATTGCCTTCGAAGAAGACGGTTTCTTGGAAAAGACGTCCTGCATATTGAAATCCTTTGGTTGCTGCTGTATCAAGTAAATTCATTAATTGTGTATCATTGAGTGGATCTGTTAAGAGCGCTTTTGATAACTCATAGGGCATTTGTGTTATCAAACTCGCAATTTCATTTTGATAAAGTCCTGTGGTAAGAGCTATTGAAGTAATAATACTTATCCGTAGGAAACGATTTACAAATCCGGAGAGAGGCATATCTATAGCGCC
>NZ_JBHINJ010000126.1:0-673 GCF_042194855.1 Bartonella sp. CL70QHWL
TGCCAGGCCGGGGTGCCGCCGCTGCGAGGCCAGCCCGCGTCCCGCGTGCCGCCGGCGCCAGGCCATCTTGCCGTCTGTGGGTTTTCCGTTGCTTGATCTTTCCCCCGCTAGTCGTTCGTGCGGGAAATCTTTGAGTTTGGAAGGATCTTTAGCCGTAGATTTCGAGATAATCGTTTTTGACCCAACAAGATCTTCCGAGATTCCTCGAGTATCGGGATCGAGATGGACTTGGATTTGTAGACTTTCCGTCTTCAAGGGTTTGAGTAATGAGGCTTTGAACTTAGATTTTTAAAATATGAACTCTTAAACAATCGAGAAGGCTTTGCGGAAGAATCGTCGTGTTTCTCGAACAATCCGAACATGGGTTTAAGGGACCAAGATGTTGCCGTTGCCCGAGATCACGAAACGACTGCACGGATGGGCGCCAGGACCCTTGCCGCCGGTGCCAGACGGGAAACGATGGGCCTGCCGCCGGCGCCAGGCGCGGCGTTGGCGCCCTGCCGCCGGCGCCAGGCACGGCGTGGGCGTCCTGCCATCCGTGCCATGTCCCGCGTCCGCCGGTGCCTGCTGTTGCTTGCCTTCGTTGATCCCAGGGGCTCGCGGTCCGTTAATGCCTTCTTGTGCGTTCATCGAGGGATGGCCCGTCTCTTGGTTTTGATCGTCACTAGGTTTT
>NZ_JBHINJ010000002.1:0-174596 GCF_042194855.1 Bartonella sp. CL70QHWL
ATGAATCACGTATAAAAGTGTGGATTCTTGAGTGGATTCATATAAGATAATTACACTCAACCTATTGACTTTATTGTGTTTTTTAGTATTATATCTCATATGACCGATAACAACTTTCTTGTCTCTTCTAGATGTTCACTGATACTTACTGGTGTTAATAACTTTTCTCTTGGTGTAGCTACTCCATCTGCACTCGCAATCTTGACAAAAAAACCACTGGTCATTAGTGCATAAAAACTTAATTTCAATTTGCGTTGCATTCTTTACACTCCATAATTTCAAATTTAAATTCTCCCATTTAGAAAAAAGTGCATAGACAAAAACAACACAACGTAATTGCTCAACCTCATGTCTTTTAAGATAGCAAAGCATACGATGGATTAAGCTCTGATAGACGAAATATACACCTTGTGTTTTAAAATGCATACACAACTAAAAGATTTAATTTATTTTAGATACACTTTAAAAGTGTTGCAATTGCATCCATAAAAAATATTTTTAATATTTTGAGACACTAAATACTGATCTACGAATAAGATTGATCCCTTAATAGATAAAAATGGCATTAAACTTTAAAGGAAACAGCAATGTGAATGAGAGCTGCGTTTATAGCCACCTATTGCCATCTTCTACAGCATTTAAAGCAGCGTCTTTATTTTATTCATTTTAGATAATATATAGAACACTTATTCATACTCATCAGTCCATAATCATTGTTCTAATATATAACGAAGTGTCATAATATTGACTCGACACTGATTTGAAATTTCTATAGTTATAATTAGTTAACTCGTTATTTGATTTGTCATATACTGAAAGGGACATTCTATTCATGTCTATAAACTCAGAAATGAAAGCTACAAGCAACAGAAACTCCCCTCGTCGAATTTTATTTGCTAGCCTTATTGGACCAACAATTGAATTCTTCGATTTCTATGTCTTTGGCACTGCCGCAGCTCTTATATTCCCTCATGTGTTTTTTCCAACACAAAATGATCAGACTGCCATTTTACAATCTTTCCTAATATTTGGAGCAGCCTTTTTTGCCCGCCCTTTTGGATCAGTTGTTTTTGGACATTTTGGGGATAAAATTGGAAGAAAAGCAACACTTATTGCTTCTCTTCTCACAATGGGTCTTTCAACAGTCATTATTGGTTTTCTTCCTACTTATGAAATAGCAGGGTGGTTTGCCCCTTTCCTCTTAACCTTGTGCCGTATTGGACAGGGAATGGGATTAGGAGGAGAATGGGGAGGCGCTGTTTTGCTCGCAACAGAAAATGCCCCTCCAGAAAAGCGCGGCTGGTATGCGATGTTCCCCCAATTAGGCGTTTCAATAGGTTTGTTTTTATCTATTGCTGTTTATTTAGCTCTGTTGCATTTCCTTGATCGTGCGGAACTTTTAGCTTGGGGATGGCGTATTCCTTTTATTGCTTCAGTTGTCTTTATGATTATAGGATTATGGGTCCGTCTTTCAATTAATGAAACTGTTCAATTCAAAAAAACTCTTGAAAGTAAAGAACATGTCAAAGTTCCTATCATAGATGTCTTTTTAAAATGTCCACGAATCCTATTTCTTGGAGTATTTTCTGGTATGGCAACTTTTGTTTTGTTTTACTTGGTTACTACATATTTGTTAAGCTATTCAACAAACCATCTGCAATTGCCATTTCATCAAGCTCTTCAAATCGAAATTGTCGGTGCTATTTTTTGTGGGATTTTTACTGTCATCACTGGAAAACTCGCTGACCGTATTAGACGTAGAACTTTGATGATTTGGATTACGATCATCACCGGTATTTATTCTTTCGCAATTCCTTATTTCTTAAATTCTGGAGTTATAGGAGTCCTTGCAATGTCTGTCATCGGTTTGTCTCTCATGGGAATGATATATAGTCCTCTTGGTGCTGTTTTGGCTTCACCATACCCAACAGCAATTCGATATACCGGTTCTTCTATCACTTTCAATTTATCTGCTATCATAGGAGCTTCTCTCGCGCCTTATATTGCAGAATATCTGGTGCAACATTTCGATACATCTTATATCGGTTATTATTTGCTTCTTGCTTCTTTTATTTCACTGATTTGCTTCGTCGGATTTACAGATGATGAAATATCCAACTAAAATATAATAACGAAGAATAAAATAAGGACTGGCGGCAAAAATGCTGCCAGTTTTGTTTTTAAAGACAGGGGTTGAGGTATTTTCCACCACAATATTCCCGCAAACAATGCACTCAAAAAGAAAAATAAAAAATCTGCAATATTACTCATATAAGCAACAGCAAACATTTTTGATAAGATATGCGTTGTCCCCAACCACGACACGCAAAAGAAGGACAACATCACAGCCCATAAAATAAGCAAAATTCGATCAATAATCATCATCATGGCGTTTCGTTTTTTTAATTATAGGCCATATCTTTAGCATGCCTAAAAGAAAAATCACAATAAAAACCCAACGCCCTCCCCCTGAACCTTCCGTAATAAAAAGTGCTGGATTTACTATTCCCAGCAATCCTATAAAAATCAGAGCAATAGATACGAGACGCATTAAACCTGTTTTTCCCAGCGACGATCTTCAGTCTGTTGCCAATACGTTAAATTATGATTTTCCATTTTATATTTTTTCCACTGTGCACGAACGAGATTCAACTGCTCTTCACTTCTACCATCAAATATCACGACAAGCCGTTGATAAGCATCAATATCCGAACAAACAGCTCCCTCTATGAGAAAACGAACCTTTGAATCATTCGGATTTTCTTGTCCTGTCGTCAGAAATACAGGCTGAAAGTTTGAATATTGATCACACTCCGTTCCATGTCCAATAAATGATTCATCAGCATAAACCCATAAATGTATATCTATAGAATCGCGTTGTTCTTTACTCACACATTGTATTGTTACTTTACCAAAACGAGCCAATGCACGCTCCACAAGCGTCGGCAAAATATCCTTCAGCGTTGACTGCGTCAAATGATAGAATAAAATATCCAATCTCTTAAGCCTTCATCATTCTTTATAAAAAAGCTAACATCTTTTTAAAAAAACTTCTATATCTCTAATACAAAGGAAACGGTTCAAGATATAAACCCTCTTTTTTGATGGAGATGCATCATCTTTTTGCACGTGTCTTTAAAAGACAATAATTTTTATTTTCAACGTTAATAAAAAAGTTTTTTAAGTTATTTTCTAGATTCTTTGTAGACTATAGTTGAAAATAAAATATAATGTACGGAAAATTTAAAGAGGACCTCATAGGCAATTTTATATTATTTATTTGGTAAAAATATCCAATTCATGAAAGGATATTTTTTCAAACTTTATTACATTTTAACCGAAAGCAGTAAAAATATTTGCTATCGAATTAAAGACTGAGGATTTTCCCCAATTTATGCGTATTATTGAGTTCTACATCCTGAAACGTGTCCTTGTTTTGTTTAGTTCTGTCATGATTGCAGCAGTGGGCGTTAGTTGGACTATACAAATTCTTGCACGGATAAACTTTCTCACAACAAGTAAACAAACACTCCTCACAGTCTTACAATTTTCACTTTCATTGGTTCCTTCTGTTATTTTTCTTGTCATTCCATTTGCATTAGTGATCGCAGTTACAACCATCCTCTCAGCAATGCATCAAGACTCAGAATTTGCTGTCATCAATGCCTCTGGTTTTCCTAAAAGTACTGTTTGGAAACCTATCCTTCTTCTTGCTATTGTTGCATCCTGTATCTCCTTTTCTATAGCTAATTTTGTTGTTCCTCAAGCGCGTCTTCATATGCGACAAATGCTAGCAAGCGCTCATTTTGATCTTATTAATCTATTCATTAGTGAAGGGAGCTTTCAAAAACTCGCCAATAACCTTTACATAGAAATTGGCGAACGAAATCCAAACGGAACACTTGAACGCCTTTTCATTGCCGACCAGCGTGATCCTAAGACTGATCTTTTTTATTATGCAACAGACGCATCCATTGTGAGCAATAAAAACGGCAGTTTTCTGGTTCTCAATAACGGTGAAATAGAAAGAGTCAATCATCAAAATAACAGTGTTTCAATCGTGCAATTTAGCTCATATACTTTTAGCCTAGGAGAGTTTATCCCCAGTGATAAAACACCTACTCTTTATCCAAAAGATCAGTCTCTTTCTTATTTACAAAACCCTGACCCAAAAGATCCCTACTATCAACGAAAACCACTCCAATATAAAGCTGAATTTCACCGCAGATTAACACAATGGCTCTACCCTATTGTTTTTTCACTTATTGCATTAGCAGCGGCAGGAGATGTACGCTCCCATCGACAAGCTCGTCATTCCGCAAATCTCTCGGCAATTGCCCTTTCTTTTCTGGTGTATTGGATAGGATATTTTTTCGCAGAAAAATCAAAAAGCGATCTTGCATACGTTCCTCTCCTTTATATTATACCCATAGGAACAAGTGCATTTGTCTTTTTTATGCTTTTAACGAATCATAAAATTGGGCTTCCCACAAAAGTTAATGAGATACTTCAAATCGCTTTTCAAAAAATAATGAACAAATTTGAACAGCGAAAATCTCAAGATTCCTCGGATAAAATATCATGATTGGGTGGACACTTGGACGATATTTTTTTATACGGTATCTTAAAATAACTTGTTATTTCTGGGGAAGCATTTTTGTTCTTGCTCTTTTAATCGATTTCACAGAGAATTCCGGTAGGCTATCTTCCCTTCCGCATTATACAGCAAAAGATGCATTTTTCCTCTCTGCTTTACGCATCCCTTTTATCATGCAACAACTTATCCCTTTCATTGCACTCTTTTCTGCAATGGCAACGCTTATCTCGCTCAACAAAAAACTTGAACTTGTAGTGACTCGTTCAATCGGTGTTTCTGCATGGCAATTTCTTATGCCAGCTTGTTTTGGAGCTTTTCTTTTGGGATTATTTTCAATTCTTCTCATTAATCCACTTGCTGCATGGGGATTTTCTCAAGCAGAAAAAAAGATGACTGAATGGCGCAATCACAATGTACTAACACCTCTTCACAATACAAGTATCCACTGGTTAACACAACGTACAAATTTAGGCAGAACAACCATTGGTGCCAAATCTATCACCGATCAAGGACTTTCTCTTCTCGATGCAACCTTTGTACAATACAATGACAACGCAACCGTCAAAAATTGGATTAACGCCCCAAAAGCAACCTTGACTAATGGATTTTGGCTATTAACAAATGGAACAATCTATAAAATAGGGCATCCTCCTGAAAAATTTACCGTGTTGCAAATAAAAACCAATCTAAAACCTGAATTTTTAACGGAACGTTTAGTGAATCCCACAACTATTCCATTTTACCAATTGCCAAAAAAAATTATGATTGCACGTTCATTTGGCTATTCTGCTAATAATTTTGATATGTATTTTCAATCTTTGATTGCATTACCGGCATTGCTTGTGGCAATGACCCTCATTGCAGCAACTGTATCTTTAAATTTTACACGTTTTGGGCAATCTAGAATGTTGATTCTTGGTGGCGTAATAGCTGGGTTTATGCTTTATGTTATTTCCGTACTTGTTCAAGCTTTTGGTAATGCTGGATATATTCCACCAATTATTGCAGCTTGGACACCCGTTGTTATTGCGTTATTCTTAGGAATCTCTTTTTTACTTCATAAAGAGGATGGCTAAGTGAAAGCATTAACACTTAAAAAAACTATTTTAACAAAATTAAGTGCTCTCGCTTTTAAAAGTGTTATAGGGGTTATTTTAGGAAGTGCTTTGTCTTATTGTGCGCACGCTCAAAGCCTTCTATCTCCTTCTCAAAGTCGCATTCAAAATCCGGAACCTCCTCTTTTGCTCTCTGCGGATGAACTCATCTACAATCGTGATGAAAACACTGTTTCTGCACACGGTAATGTTCAAATCGAATATGATGGCAATAAAGTTGTCGCTCAAAAAATTATTTACAATCAAAAAACAGGACGGCTTATAGCACAAGGGAACGTTGAAATTACTCAAAAGGATGGTAATAAAATTTATTCCAACCAAATTGATATGACCAAAGATCTTGGCGAGGGTTTTGTAAACGCCTTACGTATTGATACAGCCAACAATGTTCACTTTTCAGCCCAAAATGCTACACGCAAACACAACCACATAACAGTCTTTGAAAATGCAACCTATACAGCCTGTGAACCTTGCTCTTATAAACCAGATCGAGACGTCCTATGGAAAATTAAAGCAAGAAAGATCATATGGAATAATAGCATCAAAAAAATTCGGTTTGAAAATAGCAGTTTTGAAGTTTTTGGTGTACCGATTATAAAATTTCCAAATTTTGAGATCTATGATCCAACTGTTAGGCGTGCTAGCGGTCTGCTTACTCCTCATTTTTTTTATACTGATTATCTCGGTATGGGGATAAAGAATTCTTATTTCTGGAATCTCGCCCCCCATTATGATTTTACCCTTTCTTCTACGGTTTATACCCAACAAGGGCTTTTAACCGAAGGGGAATGGCGTCAGCGTTTAAAAACGGGACGTTATAACATTCGCTTTGCTCATATATATCAAATGAAACCGCATAGATTTGATAATGATACGATTGATGCCCAACATAAAAACCGTTATATGCTGGCGACAAAGGGGGATTTTCGTATTAATTCACACTGGACTTATGGATGGGATATTCTTGCACAATCAGATCGGCATTTTAGTCGTGCCTATAAACTTGAAAACTATAACAATCCTACACAACTTTCTCAGATCTATCTGAATGGTCTTGCAGGAAAAAATTATTTTGATATGCGTTTTTATCATTTTAAAGTTCAAGATTCAATATTGAATGATCCTCATTATGAACGTCACTCTCGGCAAGCGTGGGTCTTACCACGCATCGATTATTTTTTCACACCAGATGAACCCATTTATAATGGAGAGCTTACCTTCCATAGTAATATGCAATCAGTTTATCGTCGCCATGCTGACTTCAGTTCACCCGACCAGAACGGAAACCCTCTCAACACAGTAAAACTTTCTGGTATGGCTGGAAATAGTTTGCGTTTAACAAACGAGCTTCAGTGGAAAAAGCGCTTCAACACGCACAACGGACTCATCTTAACCCCTCTTCTCTCTCTACGAGCTGATATCATTACAACCAATGCAAGAGAAAATCACACAGATTCTATAGAAAACAATGCCTTATCCGCAATTCATGGTTCAGCAATTCGTGGCATGGCAACAGCAGGGTTGGAACTACGCTATCCCTTCCTCATTACAGCTGATCATTCTACACATATTATAGAACCAACTGCACAAATTTTTATACGCAATAATGAACAATATATTGGACAAATTCCTAATGAAGATGCTCAAAGCTTTGTCTTTGATGCAACCACTCTCTTTCAACGAGACAAATTTTCTGGTTATGATCGTGTAGAAGGTGGTACAAGAGCCAATATAGGTATAAGATATTCTGGAAGCCTTAATGATAATTGGTCTCTTTATGGTCTCATTGGACAATCCTTTCATCTAGCAGGAAAGAATTCTTTTGCAGAAAAGGACTTTATCAATGTCGGTACTCATTCTAGCTTAGAGGCAAAACGTTCAGACTATGTTGCAATGTTTGGTACAACCCATAAAAGTGGTTTTTCCTTAGAAACGCGTGGACGCTTTGACAAAAAAACAGGAAAAATCCGCCGTAGTGAAATCGAAGCATCACAAAAATGGCAAAATTTTTGGGCAGCTCTACAATATGCCTATATCGCAAAGCAACCAGATTATGAATATTCTCAAGAGCGCCAAGAAATTTCTTTTCAAACAGGACTTAAATTGGCAGATTATTGGTCCATTAATAGCAACGCCGGTTATGATTTAGTATCTGGTACATTTATAAAGCGAGGAATTAGCTTGAGTTATATGGATGAATGTTTCGGGTTAACATTCGGTTATCAACAGGTAACGAATCCAGGCAGGAAAGCACCCTTGCAAAACTTTAATTTCTCTCTTTCATTGCGTACGATTGCAGATATCGGAAAAAAGATAGATTAATTTATAAAGGGAATGTATCAGTCATTTAACTTATCATTGTTTTTATGAAAGAAAGCGTGTATTTTAAGTTGTTGATGAGAATTAATAAACAATGCGAAAGCCTATTTACATGAATAAATTGAAAAAGCGTTTTCTTGCTTTATTTTATATTGCGTCTTTGAGCGTAAGTAGCCTGTTAATAAATGGATTTTTGATTCCGACAGTCTTTGCGCAGACTTCTATTGTTGTTACAGTTAATGGCAACCCCATCACAAATTATGATATACAAAGACGCCTTGCTTTTCTCAGATTACAACAAAAGCAAGGCAATTTGGTGGCACAGGCTAAAAAAGAGCTTATTGACGAAAAGCTAAAAAATATTGAAATAAAACGTCTTAATATTGAAGTAAGCAATGATGAAGTTGATAGAGCTTTTGAGAATTTTGCGACACAAAATAATATGACGATTGATCAGCTCAACCAGATTCTGATCCAAACTGAGATCACAGTGCAACACTTTAAAGATTACATCCGTGGACAAATAGGATGGGGGCGTCTTGTTAGCGCACGCTATCAAGCTGAAACAGGTATGATTAGCGAACAAGAAGCTGTACGCAGAATATTAAAAAATGGTGGTGTAAAACCTTCAACCAACGAATATACATTACAGCGAATTGTTTTTGTCATTCCTGCACATCGTCGTTCAGAGATCTTTGAAAGACGTCAAAGAGAAGCAAGTAATTTTCGCGCACATTTCCGTGGATGTGCCAATGCTCACAATCAAGCAAGAGGTATTTTAGACGTTACTATCCGCCACTTAGGAAAGTTTCTGGAGCCACAACTTCCTAATGCATGGGAACAAGCTATTCTTGAAACGCCTGCTGGAAAAATGACAAAATTACAAGAAACATCTGATGGAATTGAAGCAATTGCTGTCTGCAAAATAAAAAGAGTTTCTGATGATTATGTCGCTCGACTGATATTTTCTCTTCAAGATAGTAAAAAAAGAAGCCCGCAAAAACTTGAAGAATTAAGCGACAAATATTTAGGAGAACTGCGGCGAGTGGCACGCATTCAAAATTCATAATGGCTGCTCTTATTGTTAGTGGTGGTGATCCTGCCGGTATTGGTCCTGAAATAGTATTAAAAGCGTGGAATTTGCGTGTTACGCGCCAAATTCCACCTTTTGTACTTCTTGCTGATCCAGATGTTATTCGTTCGCGCGCTCGTTTTTTACAGATTGATGTTGAGGTGCAATCTGTTTTAATCAATAATCCTGCAAAAAATTTTCAAAACGCTCTTCCTATCATCCCGTTAAAAAACAAACAAAGTGATCAATTAGGTATACCTTCATCGAATAATGCCGCTGGAATTATTGAAGCAATTAAACGCTGTGTTCAATTGATTCAAAATGGCCATGCATGTGCACTTATCACTTGTCCTATTGCAAAAAAGAATCTTTATGATGCCGGTTTTCAATTTCCAGGTCATACAGAATTTTTAGCTGATTTAGCCCATAAAGCTTTTCATAAATACTATCATCCAGTTATGATGTTAGCAGGGCCTCGATTAAAAACAGTACCAATAACTGTTCATATTCCATTTAAAAATGTTCCTTCACAGCTTACCCGTGATTTAATTATTCAAACGGTACTTATTACTGAATGTGACTTAAAAACACGGTTTAAAATAACGTCACCCCGACTAGCTGTTGCTGGTCTTAATCCTCATGCTGGAGAAGGAGGTGCAATGGGCAAAGAAGATATTGAAGTTATCACTCCTGCTATTGAATATCTTAAAAAGAAAGGACTCAATATTGCAGGCCCGCTACCTGCCGACACAATGTTCCATGAATGTGCAAGAAAGGCATATGACGTTGCCATTTGTATGTATCATGATCAAGCCCTTATCCCTGTTAAGACATTAGACTTTGACAGCACTGTTAATGTCACGTTAGGTCTACCTTTTATTCGCACGTCTCCAGATCACGGAACTGCTTTTGACATTGCTGATAAAGGGATAGCCTCTCCCGAAAGCTTTATTGCTGCTCTTAAACTTGCAAATCAACTTGCAAAAAATAGTTTAATACCATGCCAATAGATAATCTCCCTCCTCTGCGTGAGGTCATTGATATATATGGATTACAAGCGCATAAATCTTTGGGGCAGAATTTTCTTTTTGATCTTAATTTAACATCTAAAATTGCTCATCAAGCAGGCAATATAGAAGGAAAACCTGTTCTTGAAATTGGTCCTGGTCCTGGAGGTCTCACACGTGCCTTGCTAGCAAAGGGTGCCATTGTAACAGCAATAGAACGCGATGAGCGCTGCATACCGGCTCTCTTAGAAATAGAAAAACACTATCCTAAAAAATTAAAAGTTATTTGTAATGATGCACTAAAGCAAGACTTCTCAAAACTCTTTGAAACAAGCCCAGAAAAACCTCGCATTATTGCAAATCTTCCCTATAATATTGGGACAAAACTCTTATTAAATTGGCTTTTGACTGAACCATGGCCTCCTTTTTATGAATCAATGACATTGATGTTTCAACGTGAAGTTGCCAAACGGATTACAGCTAAACCTCAATCTACTCATTATGGACGTCTTAGTGTCTTAACTGGCTGGCGTACTACTGCTAAAATTGCTTTCGATGTACCCCCTCAAGCTTTCATACCAATACCTAAAGTAACGTCTTCCGTTGTTCATATTATTCCACGAACACAACCTCTTGCCTGCTCTGCACAAAAACTAAGCCTCGTCACAAAAACCGCCTTTGGGCAAAGACGAAAAATGCTTCGTCAAAATCTCAAAACACTTGGAGGTGAAGTGCTATTAGAAAAAGCTGGAATTGATGGAATGCGCCGTGCTGAAACGCTCTCGGTTTCTGAATTTGTAACTCTAGCGCATCTAGTGCTCTAAAAAATACACTTTGTGTTATGAAACCTTTTTTAATCACAACATTTATCGATTTTTTCAGCAATAAGCCCATCAACAAAAGAGCCAAGATAAGAACAACGCTCACGTTTTACGGTTTCAGCTAAATAAATTGATTTAATAAAAGATAAAGACTGATCTAAATCTTCGTTAATCACAACATAATCATAAGAACGCCAATGCTTTAACTCCGTTCGTGCATTTTCCAATCGCAAATTGATGATATCTTGACTATCTTCTGCTCGACGATATAAACGCGAAACAAGCTCTTTCATTGATGGTGGAAGGATAAAAACAGATACAGTGTCTCCTAGCATCTTTTTTTGCAGCTGCTCGGTACCTTGATAATCAATATCAAATAACATATCATGGCCAGCATTCAATGCGTTTTCAACAGTTTCACGCAAAGTGCCATAATAATTTCCGTGAACTTCTGCCCATTCAATAAATTCATCTCTATCACGCTTATATTCAAACTCTTCCTTTGAAATAAAGTGATAATGTAGCCCATCTACTTCACTAGGACGCCTTTTCCTTGTGGTCATACTTACGGAAAGCTCTAATTGTCCATCTTTTAGAAGTAATCGAGAAATTGTTGATTTACCAGCACCTGAAGGTGAAGAGAGAATAAATAAAAAACCGCGGCGTTGATTTATTTTTATAGCACTCAATTTACTTTCAAAGACTGTCATTACATCACTCTACTTTGTTCATAAATGTTTCTCCAAAATTTGAATTATACATTATCTCAACCTCTCCCCTAATCAATGTGTTTTCTTAGCAATTCTCAATGTTATTTTGCTCTTTTTTGAGATAAGGTATTAGCAGTATATTCACTTCTTTCTTAAATATTTTTATCCATACGCCAATCCCACTTGTGACAGACAAGAAAATGATTTTTTATCATTCTCATAAAAAGTTTAAATAGAAAAATTTTACTATATTTGGGATTCTCATTTACGATGCAAAAAGATGTGTTATCACTATAAATTCAATGTTTTGCCTTTAATTCTCGCCACTTGCGAACATTCATATTATGTTCCTCTAAAGTTCGAGAAAAAACATGCCCTCCTGAACCATCAGCAACAAAATAAAGTGCATCACTGCTTGGTGGATGTGCCACCGCTTTTAAAGAATCCCGACCTGGATTTGCAATAGCCGTTGGGGGCAAACCATTAATTTTATAAGTATTATATGGTGTTTCCTTCTCAAGATCTGAACGATAAATTGCACGACCGGATGGTTTTCCTTTTCCTCCGAAGAGACCATAAATTACTGTTGGATCCGATTGAAGACGCATATGCTTTGTAAGGCGGTTATAAAATACCGCAGCAACCATTGGTC
The DNA here is from genome assembly GCF_042194855.1 of Bartonella sp. CL70QHWL. NCBI lineage: Bacteria > Pseudomonadati > Pseudomonadota > Alphaproteobacteria > Hyphomicrobiales > Bartonellaceae > Bartonella > Bartonella sp. CL70QHWL. Next base: position 12,294 of record NZ_JBHINJ010000002.1, read on the forward strand.
TTTCTGCTGCAATTCCCGTTTCTTTCTCAACAATTGAGGCTAATATAACAAACTCATCAATTGATTTAATGGGTAAATCAGGTGAACGCGTAGCCCATATAGCATGAATTAATTTTGTCTGTCCTTCACGCAACCTGTTTACAATCTCTTTACGCGTTGTTCCCCGAATAAAACGAACAGTATCCGTCATTAAATAACCTTCTGGAGGCAAAATTTTTGGAAGGTCTCCAATCAAAATTTCATTCGCAGCTAATCGATCGAAAACTTGCTGAACCGTTAAACCTTCAGGTACTGTAAATGTATACTCTATAGATTTTCCTTTCACAAGAATATCCATAATATCCTGCATCGAAGCATGAGCTGGAATTAAATATTCACCAGCCTTCAGATGCGTTGTTTTTTGGTGATAACCAACCCCATAAACAAAAATATCTGATGATCGAATGAAACCACGTTTTTCTAGCAATGAAGCAATTTCACGAATTCCGGTACCAGGATGGATAAGAACAATTTGTTCTTCCTCAATTTTTCCCTTTTCTTCAAAAATACTTTTTCCAATATAAAGAGGAATACTTATGGCAAAAAGAATAATCACAATCAGCATAAGAAAAAAATGACCGAGAATGACCAACGGATTACGGACGATAGATGATTTCTTTCGTTTTTTATGTATTAACATGTCATAACTATCTGCTAAATGATTCGAAGAGGAATCACTTACGTCCTTTAATGATTTCCATTTTTCACATCGGACATAACCCCTCAATAGCGATTAAGGATAATATTATAATTTCTCATTCACCTTATAATAAAATAGAAAACTCAAAAGCAAAAATTAAATAAAAATACTTATTATCCCCTAAAACGTCGCATCACCAACGATGCATTTGTCCCACCAAATCCAAAAGAATTAGAAAGAATCGTATCAATCTTTCGTTCACGCGGTTTGTGTGGTACAAGATCGATTTTCGTTTCAATCGATGGATTGTCAAGATTAAGTGTCGCTGGGGCTATATTATCCCGTATAGCTAAAATAGAAAAAATAGCCTCAACAGCACCGGCTGCACCAAGTAAATGCCCGATAGATGATTTCGTTGATGACATAGAAACTTGTGGTGCATAACTCCCTAAAACACGCTCAACAGCCGCTAGCTCTATGGAATCAGCCATCGTAGATGTACCATGAGCATTAATATAATCAAGTTCACTCACATTCACTTGTGCACGCTTAAGAGCAGCTATCATACTACGCTGAGCCCCTTCACCACTTTCTGAAGGCGCTGTAATGTGGTAAGCGTCACCAGATAAACCATAACCAATAACCTCAGCATAAATACGCGCTCCTCGTTTTTTGGCATGTTCCAGCTCTTCTAAAACAACAACTGCTGCTCCTTCCCCCATCACAAAACCATCACGATCAGTATCATAAGGACGTGACGCCCGTTCAGGATCATCATTGCGACAAGTGGAAAGAGCTCTACAAGCTGCAAAACCTGCAAGAGATATCCGATTTATCGGAGATTCAGCCCCCCCTGCCACCATGACATCTGCATCACCAAACATAATCAAACGTGCCGCATCACCAATCGCATGCGCCCCTGTTGAACAAGCCGTTACAACAGAATGATTAGGCCCCCGTAAACCATATTGAATAGACACATAACCAGAAGCAAGATTAATCAAACGACCTGGAATAAAAAAAGGAGAAACACGACGTGGGCCCTTATCACGAAGCGTATAACCAGCTTCAACAATACCCTCAACTCCCCCAATTCCCGAACCAATTAACACACCTGTACAAATCTGATCTTCATCACTCTTAGGAAACCATTCGGCATCTGCAAGCGCTTGGTTAGCAGCAGCCATTGCATAAACAATAAATGCATCAACTTTACGTTGCTCTTTAGGTTCCATATACAAATCAGCATTATAAGTCCCCTCTGCTCCATCCCCTAAGGGGATACGCGCAGCAATCTGGCATGGCAAATCTGACACATCAAACTCTGTGATACGTCGGACACCACTTCTTCCTTCAAGAAGTCGTTTCCAACTATATTCAGTATTACCAGCTAATGGAGATACCAACCCTAAACCAGTAACAACAACACGTCTCATAACTTCTAACCTTGAACTAAACTTCACCTCTCAAAGCTCTCTTTTCAAAAGAGCTCCGAAGAATATAGGCAAAAGCAATTCATGCCTTTGCCCTTTAGTAATCACGCAGAAGCTTTATCAATGAACTTGACTGCATCGCCAACTGTGAAAATCGTTTCAGCAGCTTCATCTGGAATTTCTACCCCAAACTCTTCTTCAAAAGCCATAACGAGTTCAACCGTATCAAGGCTATCAGCCCCTAGATCATCGATAAAGCTTGCATTTTCTACAACTTTATCAGCATTAACCCCAAGATGTTCCACGATAATTTTCTTAACGCGCTCTACTGTATCACTCATGTTGAAATCCTCGAATTTATATTTTCCTATAATTTGGTTAACTATATCGGTTCATCTAATCAAGCAATAGATGCATTACTTTAAAAGATTTTAGTAATGATTTAAAACATCCTGTGGATATCCCCTACAAAATGAACCAATCTGACATTCCGACATCAATTGATCAACGACCATATTAAAGAAATAGATGCATCTATCCATTTCAATCGTTACTATCTAAAATAATACAACTCATAAATCAATGTGGAATAAAATAAATACTCAAATCATTGCCATTCCACCATTGATATGGAGTGTTTGACCTGTCGTATAGGCTGCTTCATCGCTTGCTAAATAAACAGCAGCAGCGGCTATTTCTTGCCCACTTCCCATACGCTTCATCGGAATCGCAGCCATAATGGCTTCTTTTTGCTTTTCATTAAGCTTGTCTGTCATTGCGGATTTAATAAATCCTGGAGCAATACAATTGACAGTGATGTTTCGCGAAGCAATTTCTTGTGCCAATGCTTTAGAAAAACCTATCAAGCCTGCTTTTGCAGCACAATAATTCGTTTGTCCAGGGTTTCCCACAACACCAACAACAGATGTAATGTTAATAATCCTTCCATAACGGCGGCGCATCATAGAATGTATTAATTCACGCGTCAAAAGAGAAGCAGCTGTTAGGTTAACTTCTAAAACATCATCCCAGTCTTTATCTTGCATACGCACAAAAAGACCATCCCTAGTGATTCCCGCATTGTTAACCAAAATATCGACGCCATCCATTTCTCTTTCTGCAACTTCAGCCAATTGTTTAATCGATTGGCGTTCAGAAAGATTAGCGGGAAATACAAAAACATTCTGCCCTAATTCTGCCGCCACTTCTCTAAGCTTTTCTTCGCGTGTTCCATGAAGTCCAACAATGGCTCCTTGTGCATGAAAGCAGCGTGCAATTGCCTCACCAATTCCTCCCGAAGCCCCCGTTACAAGAGCTTTACGTCCTGTTAATCTAAACATCTTTTAACTCCTTATAGATTAAACGCCGAGCATACCTAGCGCTGATTCTATTTCATCAACTGTTCCAATGGTTACCCCCTTTATATCTTTGTTAATACGACGCGTTAAACCTGTTAATACTTTTCCAGAACCAACTTCAAAAAGCGTATCAACTCCATTAGCAGCGATCCATTCTATTGTTTCACGCCATCGCACCCTCCCAGTCACTTGTTGGACAAGAAGAGTAGTAATACGCTCTGGATTGCTCTCAGGTGCAACAGAAACATTGGCAATCAAAGGAACAATAGGGGACATTTTGTTAACAGTCAAAAGTGCTTTCTTCATGGCATCAGCAGCAGGTTGCATTAAAGATGAATGAAAAGGTGCAGAAACAGGAAGAAGAAGTGCACGTTTTGCACCTTTTGTTGATGCAATCTCTACCGCTGCCTCAACTGCTTTTGCTTTACCGGAAATAACAATTTGCCCACCACCATTATCATTAGCAATCTGACATAATCCTTCTCCAGAAACAGTTTCGCAAATTTCTTCCACAATGTGCTCTTCTAAACCAATTAATGCTGCCATAGAACCTTCACCAACCGCGACAGCAGCCTGCATAGCATTGCCACGAATACGCAAAAGTCTTGCCGTATCTGTGAGAGTAAATGTACCAGCAGCACAAAGAGCCGAGTATTCGCCTAAAGAATGACCAGCAACAAATCTTACCTTTTCTTCTATACGAAGCCCTAATTGTTTCATCACACGAATGACAGCCATAGATACAGCCATTAATGCCGGTTGTGCATTTGCTGTTAACGTTAAAACATCTGCTGGTCCTTCAAAAATGATCTTTGATAATTTCTCGCCCAAAGCATCATCAACTTCCTCGAAAACCATCCGTGCGGCAATAAATTGCTCTGTAAGCGCCTTCCCCATACCAACAAGTTGACTCCCCTGCCCTGGAAAAATAAAAGCTGCACCCATTTATCAACTCCTAAAACTGTACAATTAAATTATTTTCTTTTGACCTTATTCATCCGCACAAATCAAGATAAAGCCCTTTATTTAAAACGAATACCACACTTAAAATTATATTTTAAGGGCGGAATTTGATATAAAAACTTAGGGAAATAGGGTGCTATAAACTGAATAACACCCAAACTTATGAGACTTCCTAAAATTGCACCTGCTAAAATATCAAAGGGATAATGTACACCCACAAAGATGCGCGCCCAACAGATCAAACACAAAAATACCGAAGCAAATTTAAAAGCAACTTTGTATCGGTAAAAATAAAAGTTAGCTGCATAAGATGCAATGGTCAAGGCATGATTACTAGGAAAAGAAGCTGTCGCACGATGTTGAATAAGCGGTGTCGTCAGCCCTACCACGAATGGGCGAGGATGAAAATAAAAAAGAGAAATGAGATAACCTATGAAAAGAGCCGCACAAATACTCATGCAAATGCTTAGCACGACACATCGTTCCCTCTCCCCACCACAAAACCACAACGCACAGAGATGGAGAGGAATAATATAAATTAAAAACTTTGCACAAAAAATACTAAACAAAACTACAATCGACCAAGCGTGATGATTGCCGACAAACATTTCAAAGAGTGTAACATCAATCTGGTTTAAAAAGTCCATTTTTCCCTCCTTTACCTTTATATTACAGTATTATCTTTTTGTAGAAGAAGGAAATATATCAAGATTTAACAAATCAATTTTTTTATGTGCATAAACTTGCTATTTTAAAAGATAACCTGTAAATGTGAAATGTTCGTTGCCGGCACTTTAGCTGGAGGTTGAACGGAGGGCTGTAAAATATCAGTAGGAAATACAATGTTTCCGGCCTCCCGTGTCTCCGCTCTGAGATGTCTCGAATTGTAAACGCGTCCTTTCTTCTTTGGATTTCCAAAAAAGACAAGTCGCAGAGGCTTTGCGCTAAAGCCGGTGAAATTTAATTGAAGAAAGGCAAAACAATGGCTCTTTATGAACATATGTTCCTTGCCCGACAAGACATCGCACCGCAGCAAGTTGATGAACTTTTGAGTCTCTACAAAGGTGTCATTGAAGCGCATGGTGGAAAAGTTGGGCGTATAGAAAATTGGGGACTTCGTCCTCTTGCTTACCGTATTCGTAAAAACCGTAAAGCTTATTATGTCTTGGTCAATATTGATGCACCAGCTTCAGCAATTGCTGAAGTGGAGCGTCAGATGCGCATCAATGAGGATATTTTGCGTTATATGACCATTCGCGTAGAAAAACACGAAAAAGAAAAATCTGCTATGCTCTCACACCTTGATCGCAATAGTCACATTGGACACGATGAAGAGCGTCCTCGTTTTCCACGTCGTCAACGTGAAAATGCTATAGAAGAGGTAGAATGATGACTGATACTAATCAAAACTCTGCACGTCGCCCCTTTCATCGTCGTCGTAAAACATGTCCTTTTTCAGGGACCAATGCTCCCAAAATTGATTATAAAGACATCAAGTTGTTACAACGTTATATTTCCGAACGTGGGAAAATTGTTCCTTCACGGATTACTGCTGTTAGTCAGAAAAAACAGCGTGAATTAGCTAATGCTATCAAACGTGCTCGCTTTTTAGGCTTACTTCCGTACGTTATAAAGTAAGCGATCAATATGTTATGTAACTGGAGAGTTTCTCCAGTTGCTTTTCTTATATGGTTAAAAATAGCTTGTTGTATCCTATGTTAAGCTATTAAATGTCAAAGTTGGGGTATTGACACGCCTCTAACTGCAGAAAGCAGGACAGCAATAAATGAAAAAAAATCGTACTTATGAGATATTAACCGGTATTTTGGCAGGATTATTTGCTGTTGTGATAGGAATGGCAATCATCAGTGTTGCAAATATCGCGCCCTTTTTTTCTCTTCTTCTTGGCTGCTTTCTTTCATTGCCAATTTTTATTGTTGCGTTCGGTCAAGGAACATTAGCCAGTCTCATCGCCCTCATAAGTGCCACTGTTGTTCTTATCATAACCACTAATACCTATATTGCTCTTGGCTCTATGTTCTTATTTTTCCTTCCTGCTGTCTATGCTTCTTGGCTTCTTGGGCTTGCACGACCAGCGCAAAAAGAAAACGAACTGATATGGTATCCATTATCATCGGTTATTTTTCATTTAACTAATTTTATCGCTCTTATAGCAACTTTCATTGGGCTCTATGTTCAAACCCGTCCATCCACACCCGTCATTGCAAAAAAAATCACCGAAAACATAGCACAAACTCTGCAACAATCACAGTCAATAAAAGAAGCCGATATACGCGCTTTTAGTGAGCTTTTAATGACGCATACAGCAACTTTTACTGCTTTTTCTTTGACTATTTATAGTTTGGTTTTTCTCATTGGTAACCTTTACTTTTCCATGATAGCAGCACAACATATGAAATGGCTGAAAAGACCCCGTGATGATTGGAGCCAAACTCTCCGCCTTCCAATTTCTGGAATTATTATTTTCATTATTGTTTGCATAGCATCGATGATTGAGCTGAGCGCTTCTCTTAACTTGAGTACCCGTGTCTTTAGCACTGCATACATTGTCATCATATTAATTAGCGGTCTAGCATATCTGCACAATATTACAAAAGGGGTAAACGGTCGAATTATTATACTTTCTCTTGTTTATATTGCTATTTTTACAATCGTTTTTACTCCACCTATTGTTTTCATGATGCTTTTGATGGGAATTTGGGCTGCTATTCAATACAATTTTCAATCACGCAAAAAACTCCACTAAATTTATTTGTTCGAAAGGAAAAACTATGGATATTATTTTACTTGAGCGCATTCCTCGTCTTGGTCAGATGGGTGATATTGTCTCAGTTAAAGATGGTTATGCGCGTAATTTTCTCTTACCTCAAGGTAAAGCTTTACGCGCAAATGAAGCTAATAAAAAACATTTTGAGGTACAACGTGCACAACTTGAAGCACGTAATCTTGAACGGAAAAGCGAAGCGCAAAAAATTGCTGAAAAACTTGATGGACAATCATTCATTGTTGTTCGTTCTGCTGGTGAAACGGGACAACTTTATGGTTCTGTGTCAACACGTGATATTGCTGAAATCATAACAGATGAAGGCTTTTCTATTGGAAGAAATCAAATCGAACTTAATCATCCAATAAAAATGATCGGTCTTCACACTATCACTCTTAGCTTACATCCAGAGGTTCAAATTTCTGTGATTATTAACGTTGCGCGTTCTACCAGTGAAGCACAACGCCAAGCAGAAGGTGAAACTCTCACTTCGGCTAAAGAAATATATAATATTCAAGAAGAATTATTAGAAGAAAGTCAGGAAGAATTATTGGCAGAAGAAATTAATGACAACGATATAAACAGTTCTCATCAAGAAGCTTAACTGCTATTTTTGCTTTGTGTTTTATATTTTTTATTCCATTTTAAATATTGTTCATAAAATACTCACACTTTAAAAGTGAGTATTTTATGGCTATCGTACATAAATAATCTAATTTTTATGAAAGAATTAGAAATATATTATTTAAAGGCATTATATGCCGAGAATGATAATATCACTAAGAGGAAATGTCTTTTGTCTTCCAGCATATAAAGCAAAAATAATTTAAAGTCCTACCCTTAAGGCTAAAGTTTGTACGAGCGTTAAGTTGATTATATCCTCACATGATCTGAAATAATTTCAGTTATAAAAAAATAATTCTACTTACACAGATATTGGAATTTTAAGGTTAAGTAACTTAAAAATACTTAAATTTAGAGTAGCAAAACTTCCACTTTAAAATCACATATTATAAAATAAAATAGATAGACGTTATATAAATAATACACAAATGATAAATGAGGAACGAAAAGAGAGTTTTAAAAAATTATATAATTTTAACTTAAAATGAAGATTTGTCGCTCTATTCTTTTAATTATACGGTTTTCAATTTATCGCCTAAAGTAGCTAGACTTAGAATTTTAGTGGAAAAATATTATGGAAGAAACTAACGTTGTTAATGTCAGCTCTTCAAAGAAAGAGGATTCTCCTTCTTTTCGGCAACTTCCGCATAATATTGAAGCTGAACAGGCATTGCTTGGTGCCATCTTTATCAACAATGATTCTCTTGACCGCGTTTCAGATTTTCTAAAACCAGAACATTTTTTTGAACCATTGCATCAAAAAATTTATCATGTTTTATCTCACCTTATTAAAACAGGAAAACGTGTAGATCCAGTTACAATCAAGCCCTATATCCAAATGGAAGAAAAAATTGGAGATATTACTGTATACCAATATGTTGTTCGCTTAGCCACAGAGGCAGTCACTATTATTAACGCTGAAGATTATGGACGCGTCATTTACGATCTTTTTATCCGACGGTCTTTGATTAACCTTGGAACTCAAGTTGTCAATACAGCCTTTGATGCTCCTGTAGAACTCACGCCTACCCAACAAATTGAAACTGTTGAAAATCAGTTATTTGAGCTAGCAGAAAAAGGGAAATATGGAGGTGGATTTGAAAATTTTAATGAGGCTATCAAAAAAGCTATCGATATGGCAAGTGCTGCGAAAAAGCGCTCTTCACAATTATCAGGGATAGCCACCCATATTAAAACACTTGATGAAAAAATGGGAGGATTACAAGCATCTGACTTAATTATCCTTGCGGGCCGCCCTGGTATGGGTAAAACCTCACTGGCTACCAATATTGCCTTTAATATTGCTAATGCTTATAATCGTAATGCCAATATCCAAGAAAATGAAGGCGGCATTGTGGGATTCTTCTCACTTGAGATGTCATCCGAACAGCTTGCAACACGTATTATTTCTGAACAAACAGAAGTCTCTTCTTCTGATATTCGGCGTGGTAATATTTCAGATGAACAATTTTCAAAAATTATTCGTGCGGTGAACCAACTACAAAAGGCACCACTTTATATTGATCAAACTGGGGGAATATCAATTACGCAATTAGCTGCTCGTGCGCGGCGTCTCAAGCGGCAACATGGTTTAGATATCTTGTTTATTGACTATATCCAACTCATGACAAGCAGTTCAAAGCGTTCATCAGAAAATCGTGTTCAAGAGATCACAGAAATTACCACAGGATTAAAAGCATTAGCAAAAGAATTGAATATTCCTATTATCGCTCTCTCTCAACTTTCACGTCAAGTAGAAAATAGAACAGATAAACGTCCACAGCTCTCAGATTTACGTGAATCTGGTTCAATTGAGCAAGATGCCGACATCGTTCTGTTTGTCTATCGCGAAGAATATTATCTCAAAAATGAAGAACCAAAACTAGGTAGCTTGGAACATACAAAATGGCAAGAAATAATGGATAAAGCTTTTGGAAAAGCTGATGTTATTATTGCAAAACAGCGCCATGGACCGACAGGAATCGTGCCCCTTGCCTTTCAATCTGATTTCACACGATTCAGTGATCTTGCCGATAGCAATTATCTTCCAGAGCAAATTGGTTAAATCAACATGGTGCGTAATCGTATTCAATTTATCTGTCAAAATTGTGGAACTGTCCATTCTCGTTGGGCAGGAAAATGTAGTGCTTGTGGAGAATGGAATTCCCTTATCGAAGAAAATATAAATGGCGGCATAGGAAGTGGTCCTAAGCAGAATACGCGTAAAGGACGCATCGTTGCCCTTACATCTCTTTCTGGAGATATCCAAGATGCTCCACGTATTTATTCTGGTATTGCGGAACTTGATCGTGTTACCGGTGGGGGCTTTGTCCGTGGATCGGCACTCCTTGTTGGAGGTGATCCGGGTATTGGTAAATCAACATTGCTGACACAAACAGCTGCTGCTTTATCACGTAAAGGATATAATGTCATCTATGTTTCAGGTGAAGAGGCTATTGCGCAAATTTGTCTGCGCGCACAAAGGCTTGAAGCTAACAATACAGAGGTGAAACTTGCTGCTGAAACCAATGTTGAAGATATTCTGGCAACCTTAAGCGAACATAAAAACCTTGATATGGTGATTATCGATTCGATTCAAACCCTATGGTCAGATACAGCAGATTCAGCACCTGGCACTGTCACACAAGTACGTATCGGTGCTCAGGCAATGATCCGCTTTGCCAAGAAAACAGGAGCCGCCGTTGTTCTTGTTGGGCATGTTACAAAAGATGGACAAATTGCTGGTCCTCGGGTCGTTGAACATATGGTTGATGGCGTTCTCTATTTTGAGGGTGAAGGAGGACATCATTATCGCATTCTTAGAACTGTAAAAAATCGCTTCGGACCAACAGATGAAATTGGTGTCTTTGAAATGTCTGATAAAGGATTACGCGAAGTGATAAATCCATCCGAATTGTTTTTAGGAGAACGTAATGAAAAAGCCCCAGGCGCTGCTGTTTTCGCCGGTATGGAAGGAACACGCCCGATACTCGTAGAAATTCAAGCGCTTGTTGCTCCTTCTTCCCTTGGGACACCAAGACGTGCGGTTGTCGGATGGGATGGAAATCGTCTTTCTATGATTCTTGCCGTTTTAGAAGCCCATTGTGGCATTCGTTTTGGACAGCATGATGTCTATCTGAACGTGGCAGGTGGCTATCGCATATCAGAACCCGCTGCTGATTTAGCTGTAGCCGCTGCTTTGGTATCTTCTCTTGCCAATATCGCATTGCCAACGGATTATGTCTATTTTGGTGAAGTCAGTCTTTCAGGAGCTACCCGCGCTGTTGCACATTCAGCACAGCGCATAAATGAAGCCAAAAAACTCGGCTTTCAAGGAGCCTTTCATCCCACAACAACAACCGAAATGATGAAGTCGCTCAACTTTAAACAAAAAACTTTCTCCGACCTTCCCGAACTCGTTGCTACTCTTACCGTAAGTAAAAAATGATCTGCACCACAGATATGATAATATAGAAAAAACTCTATAACATACAAAAGATCCTTGCTATAAGAACAAAAAATGGCATAACAAAAAATATATTTGCACACAGACTTAAAAGAACGCAACTTTATGTATAAGGAACAAACAAATGATCATAACAATCCTTGATGGAATTGTCGTAGTAATCATCCTGTTGTCCGCTTTTCTTGCTATGCTTCGAGGATTTTCACGTGAAGTGTTATCGTTGATTTCTTGGGCAGTTGCAGCTGTTACGACACTGTTTTTATTCAAACCTGTCTTACCTTTCTTTGAACAATATCTCTCTAATAAAATGATCGCATTGATCACAACATTGGTCACAATTTTTATTATTGTTCTCATTATTACTTCAATTATTACAATGAAGATCTCTGATTTTATTATTGATAGTCGAATTGGTATCCTTGACCGTGCTATTGGTTTTATTTTTGGAGCACTTCGTGGTTTACTTATCATGGTCATCGGTATGTTGCTGATTAATGCACTGATTAAACCCGAGCTTCAAGCGAATTGGTTAAAAAATGCAAAAACAAGACCCATTTTAGATTCATTGGGACAAAAAGTTTGGGAAATACTCCCAAAAGATATTGGATCTGTTCTCGAAAAGGCTGAAAATTTGTTTAAAGACAGCAATAAACATACGTATGAGCAACACTCTCATGAAAAGATAATTTTAAAAAATAGAGAATAGTTTTTCATGAGGAAAGAGAACTAAATGATGTACAATGTGATATTAATGATTCCTCCATATCACAACTGAAAGAATATGATGATAAAAAGCGATGTTTTCTGTCAAGAATTTTCATTAGATGATGATACCCTTCATGAAGAATGTGGAGTTTTTGGTATTCTTGGGCATGAAGATGCCGCAACATTAACAGCTCTTGGACTCCACGCACTTCAGCATCGTGGGCAAGAAGCAGCTGGGATTGTTTCTTACCACAATAAAATATTTCATCAAGAAAAGCATTTAGGTCTTGTTGGTGATCACTATACAAACCCTGCAACACTTGCGCGCTTACCAGGAAATCGTGCTATTGGACATACCCGTTATTCAACAACTGGAGAAGTGGCATTACGCAATGTTCAACCCCTTTTTGCTGAATTGAAAGTTGGAGGTATTGCTATTGCACATAATGGTAATCTTACCAATGGTCTCACATTACGCCGTGAACTCATCGCTTCTGGTGCTATCTGTCAATCAACGTCAGATTCAGAAGTTTTTCTCCATCTTATTGCCCGCTCACGTTATGAATCGTCCTCTGATCGTTTTGTTGATGCGATTCGGCAAGTAGAAGGTGGATATGCTATGTTAGCGCTCACACGTACAAAGCTTATTGCGGCACGCGATCCAACAGGAATTAGACCTCTCGTGATGGGGGAACTTGATGGTAAGCCTATCTTTTGTTCTGAAACTTGTGCTCTTGATATTATTGGAGCAAAATATGTCCGTGATGTTAAAAATGGAGAGATCATCATATGTGAAATACAAAAAAATGGGGAAATTACGAAAAAAATTATAAAACCAGAAAATACAAAACCAGAAAAACTTTGCTTGTTTGAATATGTTTATTTTGCCCGCCCAGACTCAATCGTTGGAGGACGTAGTGTTTATACAACACGCAAAAATATGGGAATCCATTTAGCACAGGAAGCCCCTTGTGAGGGTGATGTTGTGGTTCCTGTTCCTGATGGAGGAACGCCTGCCGCAATTGGCTATGCACAAGAAATTGGAATTCCCTTCGAGCTTGGTATTATTCGTAATCACTATGTTGGCCGCACTTTTATCGAACCAACACAACAAATTCGTGCTTTTGGCGTCAAGTTAAAACATTCGGCAAACCGTCCTGTGATTGAAGGAAAACGTGTTATTCTGGTTGATGACTCTATTGTACGTGGAACAACATCCCTTAAAATTGTACGAATGCTTCGCGATGCAGGAGCAAAAGAAGTTCATATGCGCATTTCTAGCCCTATGATTTTTTATCCTGACTTTTATGGTATTGATACACCTAAAGCTGAAAATCTTTTAGCAAATCAATATCCAGATTTAAAATCTATGTGTGATTTTATTGGAGCGGATTCATTAGAATTTCTTTCAACGGATGGATTATATCTTGCTGTAGCAGGGGAAAAACGGAATAACGCCGATCCACAATTTACTGACCATTATTTTACTGGATATTATCCTACGCATCTGGTTGATCAAGAAAATCTCTCCAAAATTCATCAATCATCTGTTCTTAAAACAAGAGATTAATGATGGCAAAATGTGATTTTAGTCTCCATGGGCGTGTGGCACTTGTTACTGGCGCATCAAGAGGGATTGGCTATTATTTGGCACTCGAGCTTGCTGCACGCGGGGCTCATATTATTGCTCTTGCACGAACAGTCAGTGGACTTACTGAATTAGATAATCAAATCCGAGAAAAAGGAGCTCATGCAACCCTTGTTCCCCTTGACTTGCATCATATGGAAAACATCGATACTCTTGCTATCTCAATTGCCAAACGCTGGAAAAAACTTGATATTATCGTTGCAAACGCAGGAATTCTTGGAACACTCTCACCAATAGCGCATATAGAAAACACGGTATTTGAAGATGTTTTTCAAATAAATCTTTTCAGCCAATGGCGCTTAATGAAAGCCGTTGAGCCTTTATTACGTGAATCTGATGCTGGACGAGCCATCCTGTTATCCTCAAGCGTTGCGCATGCTGCGCGCCCTTTCTGGGGAGCTTATGCAGCCTCTAAAGCGGCTTTAGAGGTGATTGCCCGTTGTTGGGCAGAAGAACTCAAACAAACCCCTATTAAGATTAATTGTGTCAACCCTGGTGCCACACGCACTGCCATGCGCGCTGAAGCTATGCCTAGTGAAGATCCACAAACTCTGCCTTCACCACAAGAGGTCGCAAAAAAGATCGTACATTTGTTATCACCTGATTTAAAGGAAACTGGAAAACTCTTTAATGTCCATAAAAATCGGTTTGTAAATTATCACATACCTGATTGATCATCATATGAGAAGTAAATCGTTTGACTCTCTCTTTTTTCTGTGCTCTTCGACAGAAGCATGAAGCACTTTATGATTCTTGGATAGCTTTAGCATCAGCCTTTTTCTCTTCTAAAGTAGCACGTTTATTATAAGCGATAAAACTACAGGGGAGAAAAATCATATAGCTAACAGCTGTAATCAATAAAGTTTCCCATGTGTAAGTCGCAAGAAAACCGACATAAATAACAATGACCAACATGCACGGTATAACGATATCGCGCCTTAAATTTTGATCAATTGTTTTTGCATTCCATACCGGTAAACGACTAATCAAAAGAAAAGCAATAATTACAGTATAAAGACTAAAAAATAATGCCCACCCCCAATTGGGAACCAAACCAAGAGTGCCTAAATAGGTAGGCAATAAAAGGAGTAATGCTCCTGCTGGTGCTGGAACACCAACAAAATAACTTTTCTGCCACTTAGGTATATTGGGGTTATCTAACATCACATTAAAACGTGCTAATCGCAAACAACAAGCAACACAATAAACAAGAGCAGCAACCCAACCAATGTGATTTGCTTGATTCAAGATAAAAGAATAAACAATGAGTGCAGGGGTAACACCAAAATTTATAACATCAGCAAGAGAATCCATCTGTGCCCCAAAAGATGAACTACCATCTATTAAACGGGCAATGCGTCCATCAGCACCATCTAAAACTGCGGCCAAAAGCACCATTAAAATAGCAGCTTCATAGCGATGTTCAAAAGCCAAACGAATACTGCTCATCCCTGCACAAATTGCTAAAATAGTAATGATATTGGGAATGACATACCGCATCGATGTAGGTGAACGCCGCCGATTTGCACCTTCATCATGCTGCCCCTCAGGATTGAATGAAGAAAATGGCGAAAAATTTTTCATTGTGAGTCCTAATCGTATCTGAAATCCGTTGTGGCACTCTTATCATCAAAAGAACCCAAAACTGTTTCTCCAGCAATTGCTGTCTGTCCAACTGCAACACGCACTTTCATTTCAGTTGGTATATAAATATCAAGGCGAGAACCAAAACGAATCAATCCAAATCGCTCACCAGTCATAACGGCATCATTTTCTTTTGACCAGCAAACAATCCGGCGTGCAACCATTCCCGCTATTTGTACGATACCGATTTTACCATGTTTGCTATCAATTACCATCCCATTACGCTCATTAAACTGACTAGCTTTATCAAAGTCAGCATTAGTAAATCGACCTGGCTGATAAACGATAGACTCTACTGTACCACTGATAGGAATACGATTAATATGGCATGAAAAAACATCCATAAAAATGGAAATACGGATCATTTCATCTTTCCCTAATCCTAATTCTTCAGGTGGAACACATGATTCCACAAATGAAATACGCCCATCTGCAGGCGACATAACCCAATTTGAATTCAAAGGGATCACACGATCTGGATCACGGAAAAAGTATACACACCACACCGTGAGAATGAGACCAAACCAAAACAACGGACTCCATATCCAACCAAGAATGAGCGAAATAACAAAAAACGCTACAATAAAAGGATAGCCTTCTTTATGAACCGATACAAAGCTATTATGGAAAGATTGCAGAATACTCATATAATTTCCTATTCATCGTAAACTTAAACAAGCAACAAATCTTTTTGTTCCTCTTGTGTCTTTTTATGTATTTAATCAATCACTCCATATAAAGATATAGATTACATTTTGCTCTATTTATTTTTTACGATTAACAACACTCATCTCATCTTCTTCACGCATTTTACGTAACTTTTCTTCAGCTTTCGTTGCTTCAAGCTGCTTATTCCACATTGAAGCATAGAGACCTTTCTTGCGTAAAAGCTCTGTATGCGTCCCATTTTCAATAATACGACCACTTTTAAGAACTAAAATTTCATCAGCATTGATAACAGTAGAAAGACGGTGAGCAATAATCAATGTTGTACGTCCACGGCTTACAATATCTAATGCTTGTTGAATTTCCTGTTCCGTCGCCGTATCAAGAGCCGCCGTTGCTTCATCTAGAATAAGAAGTGGGGGAGCTTTTAAAAGTGTCCGGGCAATAGCCACGCGTTGTTTTTCACCACCTGATAATTTGAGACCTCGCTCTCCTACCATAGACTGAAAACCTTCCGGTAAAATTTCAATAAATTTTGATATTTGTGCCATTTCAGCAGCTTTGCGCATCTCTTCATCTGTAGCACTTGGACGCCCATAGCAAATATTATAGGCAATTGTATCATTAAATAACACCGTATCTTGTGGGACCATGCCAATCGCTTCACGCAAACTCTTTTGTGTTACGTCACGAATATCCTGCCCGTCAATTGTGATAGAGCCCGCATCAACATCATAAAACCGAAAAAGCAACCGAGAAATAGTGGATTTACCGGCACCAGATGGACCAACAATGGCGACTGTTTTTCCTCCCGGAACTTTAAAATCAATATCTCTGAGAATCTGACGTCTCGAATCGTAGGAAAACTTTACCTGATGAAAACAAATGGTCCCATCGCTTATCTCTAACGGTTTAGCATCCGATTTATCAACGATCTCCTTCTGAACATCTAAAAGATCAAACATTGCTTCAATATCCGTTAAACCTTGTCGAATATCACGATACATTGAACCAATAAAATTTAGTGGAATAGAAAGTTGCATTAAAAGCGCATTAATAAAAACAAAATCTCCTAAAGTTTGTGTCTTATAAAAAACTTCATAAGCTGACATCAGCATCATGATCGTCATTCCAATACCAAAGATAAGAGTCTGACCAAAATTAAGCCAGCTTAACGATGTCCAAATCTTCGTTGCGGCTTTTTCATAACCTACCATAGAAGCATCAAATCGATCGGCTTCTAGAGTTTCATTACCAAAATATTTGACCGTTTCAAAATTCAAAAGAGAATCAACAGCGCGAGTATTCGCCTCAGTATCCGCTGTATTCATTTTTTGTCGAATGCGAATACGCCAATCACTCGCCTTAATGGTAAATAAGATATATAATCCAACCGTTGCAACAACGATGAGAAGATAATGCCACCCATAACTTATGTAAAATACCAGTGCCGTTAATATAAATTCTAAAACTGTCGGTACTGTACTAAGAATTGAAAATCTTACAATCGCTTCAATTCCTTTTGTTCCACGCTCAATCACACGAGAAAGCCCACCTGTTCGGCGTTCCAAATGAAATCGCAAGGATAACTCATGCATATGTACAAAGGTTTTATAAGCTAATTGACGAACAGCGTATTGACCAACAGTGGCAAACAGGGAATCGCGTAATTGATTTAATCCAGCCTGCATAATACGCGCGACATTGTATGCCAAAACGAGCATGATGGGAATAATCCAACTGGATGGGAACCATTCAGGTAGCTGAAAGCTTGAATCAAGCACATTCGTAGAATATTTAAATAAATACGGTACAGATATGAGAACGAGCTTAGCCAAAACAAGATAAAATATTGCCCATAGCACACGCATTTTTAGATCACGCCGACCTACCGGCCACATATAGGGCCATAAATTGTAAAGTGTGTGCAGAGTCTTCCCTGTATCTGATGATACAGTTTTTGTCATTTCATTGCGTTTCATAAAGTCCTTACTTCTCTATCATCCGCACAAACAGGCAAAATACCCTCTGTGGTTATTTATAGATTTATCTCTTTATTATACTTCCAATAAGCTATACCTACCCGTTTTTTGAAGTTAGACTGTTTTTGAAAAAGGAACAAGAAATAATCCACTATACAATTTATTATTTTGATCTGTATTTTCATACCACTCTGCTGCGAATAAACTTTCAACTTTTACATGTTTTTTTTTCAATTCTGCCTGAAGCCACTTTTGTGTTTTACCAATCTCTTTAAGTCCATCATCAATAACTTCACCATTTTCTATTAAAATCGTCGATTTCTTTCCCTCTTCCTTTTTAATGACAGTGCAATCACCATTGGTTTCCAAACGAACAAAAGCAGCTTCATGTAAGTGACACCCTTTAAGACGTAACATCGTAATGAGATCATTAATATTGATCCCCAAGTTCTTAATCTTATCCATTTGGAAAACTCCATCTAAAACTAATGTGACATTCCGCCCTGCAATAAGACGACGAAAAAAAACTGAATAACGTGCAATAAAATTAAAAGATGTAATCAGGGTTTGCCAGATGAGTAAAACAAGCAATAATTGAATGCTACTAATATTCTGATTATAAATAACGCCTCCAATAATACCTCCCATAACAAAATTACTGACCAAATCAACTGGTGTCATTTGACTAAGACTCCCCCGCCCCGTCGTTCTTAAAATAAATAAGAAGGCAACAAGACCTACAGCCAGCTTAAGCGCGATATATCCATAATGATATAAAAATTCCATCATATTCTCCTTTTTTATGGAGCTGCTGGAATAGAGACATTAGTGTCGCTTTATTTCCCACACAGTTATGCGCTCACCACTCTGCGGATCCTTACTGTCTTTTAAAAGAACCCCCTCGGCTGCAAGCTCATCACGAATTGTATCCGCAGCTTCCCACTCTTTATTATGGATAAGTCTTAGTCTTTCGGCAATGCGCTGATCAATAAATTTTGTATCAAGGAAAGTTTTTCTCATAAATAATGGGCAGTCTATTCCTTTAATCCATTCTTGTCGTAACAGTCCTAATAAATTCATCCCATTTACAAGAGCCAAAGCATTTCCTTCCTTATAAAATTTTCGCAAAAGAGTCAGTGCTTTTGGAGTATTAAGATCATCACTAAGTGCATCTATCAAAGTATCATCAATTGCTTCATTGTTTTTCATCTCACTCTTTTTGCTGCGAAGCCATTCATACCAACGATACAGTTCGCTGCTCGATTGTATTAAACGCTGCGCTGTCCAATTTAGTGGTTCACGATAATGCGTTTGCAACATCGAAAAACGCGCAGACAAACCAGCCCAATTTTGCTTCATTTCATCGGTTAAAATACCATTAAACTCCAAAAAATTATTCTCTAAAACAGAACGAATAGTTATGAAATTGCCAAAGCTTTTCGACATCTTTTTGCCTTCAACTTGTAAAAAACCATTATGCAGCCAAAAATTAGCCATTCGCTCCGTCCCAAAAGCTGAACAACTTTGTGCAATCTCATTTTCATGATGAGGAAAAATTAAATCAATTCCACCACCATGGATATCAAAAACATTGGCGGTCGGATCATCACAGGTTAAACCACCGCCATAGGGCGCTAATAACTTTGCCATTGACATTGCAGAACATTCAATATGCCAACCTGGACGACCTAAAACAGGAATTCCGCCCGGTGATTCCCAACCTGGTTCTCCTTCCACAGAAGGCTTCCATAAAACAAAATCCATCTCTTCCCTTTTATAAGCAGCAACATCGATACGCGCCCCCGCCCTCATTTCATCTAAAGAACGATTTGCAAATGCCCCATAATGGGGAGGATTTTTTATGCTACTTACAGAAAACAATATATGGTTTTCCGCTTTATAAGCGTGCCCCTTTTCAAGCAATCTTTCAATTAAAGAGCGCATTTCCTCTAAATGCTCGGTTGCGCGCGGCTGGCTGGTTGGCAAAAGACAACCAAGTGCTATTGTATCTTGCTGAAACTGAGAATATGTACGTTCTGTTAATTGACGAATAGCATCATTCAATGACAAGTTTGGATATTCGCAAGCTGCGCGTGCATTAATTTTATCATCAACATCTGTAATATTACGTGCATATAGAACATGCTCATTACCATAAACATGACGCAATAAACGAAATAAAATATCAAAAACAATGACAGGGCGTGCATTTCCTATATGCGCATAATCATAAACTGTCGGACCACAAACATAAAGACGTACTCTTGTCGCATCTATTGGTGTAAAATTTTCTTTTTTACGTGTCAGCGTATTATAAAATCGCAACTCTTTCATTTATTGACTCCATGGACGATATTATGCACCGATCCTTTTAGATGTATCTTATCTCAAATTATTGTATTACGCTGTTTAGGCTAAAAACTTTTATCTTATAGTAAATTCTTCTTACCATTTTCCCATTGTATTCACGGCTGTATCCATCATTTATCATAAAAATAATCTATTTTATTTGATTGGACAAAAGCGTTCTATCATTAGAAATGCTCTCCCTCCTTAAAGAAAACGAACTTAGAAAAAATTCTATAGGTAATACAATATAAATCTATGTGAAAAATAGATAGTTTGCAGAAAGAAAATCTTAAATTTTAAACTACACAAAGCTTCATCAGTATTTTCAATATTCCACAATGGGTTCCTTACAGCCTCTTACGCCCTATATTTTATAATAAATAATTGAGAATAATGTAGCAATTAACTCTATTTTTTACACCGTTCTCATGACAAAATTACTTTATCTTACAGAGTTTTATTCAAAGAAAGCAATAAAAATAATGCGTAATAGATTGATGAACATCATTATTTTAATATTTCTTGTCATTTCAATGCCAACCTTTGCACAACAATCTCCACCTTATGAAAAAAAATTACTCCGACTAGCAGAAATTTTGGGATCATTGCATTCTCTCCAAAATCTTTGCGAGCCTCCAACAAACCAATGGTATGACTATATGAATGCACTGATTGAAGCAGAACACCCCATTCCACAAAGACGTGCTTATTTTTATGAAGCGTTTAATGAAGCGTATCGTGCTTTCTCAGAAAATTATCATCATTGTACACAAGAAGCCATTGAAGCCAATCAAAGATACATTGAGGAAGGAAGAATTTTATCTGAAAACCTCCTCATGCATTATAAATAATTAATCTATACAAAAAGTATCTCTCTCAATTTTAGCAGTATCAATGATACTCCTTTCACAAATGCGGGGAGCAATAAACCAGCTCTGAAAATAGAGAGACGTTTAAAGAATAATGTCTCGATACGCTTTTATTCGTATGAGCGCCTTTTTCCCCA
The DNA here is from genome assembly GCF_042194855.1 of Bartonella sp. CL70QHWL. Classification (NCBI taxonomy): domain Bacteria; kingdom Pseudomonadati; phylum Pseudomonadota; class Alphaproteobacteria; order Hyphomicrobiales; family Bartonellaceae; genus Bartonella; species Bartonella sp. CL70QHWL. Next base: position 33,602 of record NZ_JBHINJ010000002.1, read on the forward strand.
TACAAAATCGCTCTTTGGCTTCCTCCCCACACCTCAAAGGACGAAGATTTTTAACTAAATTTGCTCTGTAAATAATCTAGGTTCTTGTTGAACAAGGTTCCTCTTAGCTTCTAACGCATGTAATTTGCTGCATAGTTTCTACAAACAAGCCTAAGAATATTCACCACGCATTAAAAAAACACTTATGTATCAAAGAGGCTGACATACCCTATATCACCACTCTAAAGGATGGTATTTTACGGCATACTTATAATTTTAATCTGTTTACACCAAAGTTTCCATAAATTTAACAGGCTCTCCTTGTGAAGGTGTGACAATTTCACCTTCCCACATAACGCGCATACCACGGATAATAGTCCCAACAGGCCAACCTTTAACTTTTTGACCATCATAAGGTGTCCAACCGGCGCGAGAACCAATTAAGCTATTCGTAATAATTTCTTCTCTCTTAAGATCAACAATGGTTAAATCAGCATCAAACCCAACAGCAATGCGCCCTTTACAGCTTATACCAAAAATACGACTAGGGCCATGTGAAGTGAGATCAACAAAACGTTCAAGAGATATTTTTCCTGCATTCACATGTGTCAACATAATTGCTGCTGTTGTTTGCACGCCTGTCATACCTGAAGGTGAAGAGGGATAAGGTTGAAGTTTTTCTTCAAGAGTATGAGGCGCATGATCTGAGCCTAAGACATCAATTATTCCTTGTTGAACACCGTACCAAAGAGCTTCACGGTGGCGCAATTCACGAATAGGCGGATTCATCTGAATTAATGTACCAAACTTCTTATAATCATCAGCCGTGAGTGTCAAATGATGTTGTGTCACTTCAATTGTTGCAACATCCTTATGTTTTTTTAGAAAATCAATTTCTTCTTCTGTCGAAAGATGTAACACATGAATGCGAGCCTTCGTCTCATGAGCAATTTTTACCAAACGCTGCGTACATTTTAATGCCGCAACTTCATCACGCCAAATCGGATGTGACGATGCATCACCTTCAATACGCAATATTTTACGCTCTTTGAGCCTCGCCTCATCTTCAGAATGAAAAGCCGCACGACGGCGTGTATTCTTCAAAATAAGGCGTACACTTTCATCATCATCAACCAAAAGATCACCGGTAGAGGACCCCATAAAGACTTTAATTCCAGCCGCACCAGGAAGTCTTTCTAATTCAGACAATTCATGAGCATTTTCACGCGTTCCTCCAACCCAAAATGCAAAATCACAATGCATTCGATGAAATGCGCGTTTAACCTTATCGCTTAATGTTTCTTCTGATGTTGTTAATGGACTGGTATTAGGCATTTCAAAAACTGCCGTAACCCCCCCTAACACAGCAGAATACGAGCCACTTTCCAAATCCTCCTTATATTCATTTCCTGGTTCACGAAAATGCACTTGGCTATCAATAATTCCTGGTAAAATATGAAGCCCTGTACAATCAATGACCTCACTAGCCGATGCACATGTAAGGTCGCCTATTTCAGCAATACGACCATTTGTAATACCAATATCACGCTTGCTTCTTCCATCATGATTCACAAGTGTTGCACCTTTAAAAATTGTATCAAATGTTTTAAACATAACCACGCTCCTTACATATTGCTCACTTATCGATTATGTAACTTTGAGCAGAAAGGCAAGAACCATGATTAAAAAACAAAATGCCATTTGCTTAAAAAACCGCGGGCTTATTCAAATTACAGGCGAAGAAGCAACAGATTTTCTACAATCCCTGATCACGACAGATGTAAAAAAAATCAGTCCACAGGAACTTTTCCCTGGAGCCCTTTTATCCCCACAAGGAAAGGTTCTTGCTGATTTTCTTATCGGAAAAAAAGAAGATGGTTACCTGATTGATATCAGGATGCCTTTAGCTGATACGCTCCATAAGCGTCTGTTGCTCTATAAGCTGCGCAAAAAAGTAGAAATTACACAACCATTCCAAGAGCTTGTTACAGTTTCTTTGAATAATGAATCAGATGCTTTAAATTTTGATTCAAGTTTTGTTGATAAACGCTTCCCACAACAAGAAAAAATAATACGAATCTATAGCAAAAAACCTTTTTTAACTTCAGAATATCATGACACATGGAATCGATTGCGTATCCGTTATGCAATTGCGGAAAGTGGTCAAGACTATGAAGTTGGCAAAGTCTTTCCTCATGATATTAATTACGATCAAATCAATGGACTTGCATTCAATAAAGGATGTTATATTGGACAAGAAATTGTTTCACGAATGCACCACCGCCGTACAGCACGTCGCCGTATTTTTATTGTAAAAGGCCAGTGTGAATTAACCCCTCAATCTAGCATTGAAGCAGAAACAAAAGTAATTGGCTACTTGGGAACATGTGTAGAAAATGAGGCTCTTGCTTTAATGCGTATTGACCACGTCAAAGATGCTATGGATCATAACATCCCCTTTACTGTAAAAAACATTCCTGTCACTATAAGCATTGCTGAAAATATGAATTTTACCTTTCCTGAAAATACTATAGAAAACACTCATGGCTAAAGCTGAATTATTAAAAAATGGAGAAGCCCGCGCTTGGCAAAGAATGCTCTCTGGAAGGCGACTTGATCTTCTCAACCCTTCTCCTTTTGATGTTGAAATTGAAGATATTGCCCATGGACTTTCTCGCGTGGCACGTTGGAACGGTCAAACACGAGGAGAGCATGCCTATTCTGTTGCACAACATTCACTTTTGGTTGAACAAATATTTCAAAAACTTTTTCCACAATCGGGAAGCAACGAATGTCTTTATGCCCTTCTTCATGATGCTCCAGAATATGTCATCGGCGATATGATTTCCCCTTTTAAAGCTGTCATAGGAAAACAATATGAACGCGTTGAAAAACGCATCCAAGATGCTATCCACATGCGCTTTTCTCTTCCCGTTGATCTTTCTCAAAAACTTTTAAAAAAAATTAAACAAGCCGACCGTATTGCTGCCTATTATGAAGCGATTACGCTTGCTGGATTTAATACAGAAGAAGCCCTTCGCTATTTTGGCTCTCCCAATAATATTCTACCCGATGATCTTAATTTATCCCCCTATTCTACACAACACATTGAAAACGCATTTTTAACGCGCTTTAATGACTTGGATGCCCAAAGATTATAGACTCTTCGCATTGTTGATTCCTTGTCATTACAGAATCATCACACTGACTTATAATAATAATTCATTGTTTTTTCATTTTGAATGAGAGCTCCTAATATCGTAAGCTTCACTCATTTCAAATCTGTTTATATTGAATCAATCAAAATCATTCTCTTGCACACCACAAGTGGGGCTGGCGTGTAGATAAAACTTTTTAAAGAAAGAATTAAAATGCCTCTTATGAACTATCTCAAGTGCTAAGCGCTGTCGCAACATTGAAAATTGGCAAAGTGCGTGATGATGCCGGCTTGCTCTCTTATGAAGCGTAAAGACGGGAGTGCTCTATAAATTTTATACACTTCATAAGGGACTTACCACTATACTATTCACGAACGCCGTCGCGAAATAGGATTGGGTACCTTAAGAAAGCTTTCTTTAAAAAAGCACGTGAATTAGCGACCCAATGGCGTTCTGTTTTGCATGAGAGGCATGACTTCATTAAAGAAATGGAAAAAATCACAGTTCAAATTGCATACAAAATATATTAAAAATGCACATTCATTATCAAAATAACAAATGTTCTCTTGTCAAACCTTTCATCTTAAACTGAAGTTTATTTTAGTTTATAAACTTCATTATCCGCGGGGAAAGCACGAGATGTGACATCCTCTGCATAATTCTTTATTGCAGTTTCCATGGCTTGTTCAAGGTCTCCATAACGGCGTACAAATTTTGGCACATGAGAACCATAGCCCAACATATCTTCCATAACCAATACTTGCCCATCACATTGATTGGACGCCCCTATACCGATCGTAGGGATAGAAAGCTTATTTGTCAGTTTCACCGCTAAAGGTTCGACCATTGCTTCTAAAACAACAGCAAAAGCACCTGCCTCTTCAATCGCTGCTCCATCTGCTTCAATTCTTTGCCAATCATTCTCCTTGCGTCCTTGTGTTTTAAAACCACCAAAACGATTCATTGCTTGGGGTGTAAGACCGATATGCCCCATCACTGGAATGCCACGTTTACACAAAAAATCTATTGTTTCGGCTATATAAACGCCCCCTTCAAGCTTAACTGCACCACACCCCGTTTGTGCAAGAATGCGCGATGCATTTAAAAAAGCTTGCTCTGGACTTTCCTCATAAGAACCAAAAGGCATATCAATAACAACAAGAGCTTTTTGAGATCCACGCACCACGGCTTTCCCGTGTGAAATCATCATATCTAAATTAACAGGAAGCGTTGTCTCAAACCCATACACAACCATCCCAACGCTATCACCAACCAAAAGGATATCGCAATATGGATCAGCAATCCGCGCAGTATAAGCTTGATAAGCTGTTAAAGAAACAATTGGCTGTTGTCCCTTTCTTGCACGTATTTCGGAAGATGTTATACGCTTTACGGTTTTATGTACACTCATTTTCCACTCTTCTCTTGCAATATATATTGATCAATCAGCCTTACCTCACCAAAGCGGACAGTAAGGAGTAAAACCGCCGGTTTATTCAATGTTCCTTTAACCACGCATAAAGTTTCCATATCCCGTAAATCTATCGCTTCAATGATTGCACGCGTTTCTTGTTGTAAAATATCACGAACAGTTTTGCATAATTTATCAACCGACCGTTCACCTTCATGATAAAGCTTTTCAGCAGCTTTTCCACTTTCAGGAATAATTTTGGCAGCTTTACGATCTTCTAATGTTAAAAGCTGATTGCGTGAAGAACAAGCTACACCATCTGACTCCCGTAGAATAGGAACTCCAACGATTTCAATAGGAAAAGCCAAATCTTCAACCATACGCCGAATAATTAAAATTTGTTGAAAATCCTTTTCCCCAAAAAAAGCCTTATCTGGTTGGACAATGTTAAAAAGTTTAGCAACAACGCTTGTTACACCACAAAAATGCCCCGGACGTAATTTTCCCATCAAAATACGTGATAATTTTTTCACTTGTACAATTGTATCATTCCCCAGTGGCCACATTTCATCTACAGAAGGAGCAAAAACACATTCAACACCTGCTTCTTTTAACAAAGCACAATCGCCCTTCAAATCTCTTGGATATTGAGAAAAATCTTCTTGAGGTCCAAATTGCTTTGGATTGACAAAAATAGAAACCACTACGCGATCACACATTGCTCTTGCATACTGTACTAATGCAAGATGTCCATCATGCAATGCCCCCATTGTTGGAACAAAACCAATCGAAAAACCTAAACGTCGTTCCTCTGAAGTATATTGGCGGACTTCAGCAATTGTCTTTAAAATTCTCATTTTCCCATTCAATTATCATCAGATCAACCAATTAATGCCTGCACACCAAATTGGCGCTCAAACAATTGTATCATATTCATGCGCACTGACGGCTGCTTTATATCTCGTGGCTCCCAGACATGACGCATAAGAAAAAAACCCGTCAGTATAAAACCATTTATTATGTCACTAAAATCAGCAGGACGAGTCGTTCTTTGTACAAGAAACTGTGGTAGAATGAGAAGCTTTTTTTTCCAAGGTTCCCCTGCTTCTTCACAGACAGCCCGTCCAGATTTTGGTGATACGTAATGAAGCCTTTCCTGACGACCTGTTGCAGCACAACAAGATAAATCAAGACCAAAACCAAGTTCTTCAAGAAGCCGCATTTCAAAACGTACAAGCAATTCTGCATTTACAAATGGTTCATCAAAATTCTGCATAAAAAGGTGTAAAATATCATATAAAATGGGGTGCGGATCACGTTCGGGAAGAAGCCGCAAATGAAAAGCTATCAATTGCAAAGCATAAAGTGCTTCTGGTAGACAGATTAATCGTGCCGCATGTAAATCAAGAGCTTCAAGCCGAAAAAGTCCCAAATGTTCGTCTAAACGAGCCCACCATTCAGCCTCCACAAAATTTCCAGGTTGAAGAAGAGCTGCCATACGACGCGACCGCCCCCCTTTTACCACTCCCATATAACGACCATGTTCACGTGTCATAATCTCAAGAATAACACTTGTTTCACCATATTGGCGCGTACCAAGAATAACGGCTTGTTCTTTCCACTTCATTTTACTTTAATTATTTTTTAAAAATCTTATTTTAAAAAATCCAATCCCATTTCGCGATAACGTTCTGGATCGGTATCCCAATTATCGCGCACTTTCACAAAGAGAAAAAGATGAACCTTTTGATCCATAATTTCCATGAGTTCTTTACGTGCTGCTTGTCCAATCGCTTTAATTGTATCGCCTTTTGCTCCTAAGACAATTTTTTTCTGACTCTCACGCTCGACATAAATAACTTGATTAATTTTAACGGAACCATCTGAACGCTCTTCCCAGCTTTCTGTTTCAACCGTTGAGGAATAAGGAAGTTCATCATGAAGACGAAGAAAAAGTTTTTCACGCGTAATTTCAGCAGCAAGATGACGCATGGGCATATCAGAAATTTGATCTTCCGGATAATACCATGGCCCCTCCTGCATCATATTACTCAACGCATGAAGTAAATCCTTGCAACCAGAACCGTTTAGAGCAGAAATCATAAATGTTTGCGCAAACTTTACACGTTCATTTATTTTAGTGGTTAACGCTAGAAGAGATGATTTAACAACTGTATCAACCTTATTAAGAACAAGAACTTTTTCTTGTTTCAGATTGTTTACAATATCTAACATCATATCAACTTCATCCGAAAGACCATTTTGAGCGTCGATTAAAACGAGTAGAACATCAGCGCTCTTAGCCCCTCCCCAAGCAGCAGAGACCATGGCTCGTTCTAAGCGCTTATGGGGACGAAAAACACCCGGTGTATCGACCAACACAATTTGCACATCATCATGAATGACAATACCGCGGATTAAAGTTCGTGTTGTTTGTACCTTATGCGTTACAATTGAAACCTTTGTTCCAACCAATTGATTAACCAGTGTCGATTTACCGGCATTAGGCATCCCAATAAGCACAACAAACCCAGAACGCGTTTTCATAACGTCACTCATGATCATTTTTTCCCACTGTTTTCCATACACCCTCTCGTCGCAAAATTTTTTCAGCTGCCATTCTTTCGGCATATCTTTTGGAGCTTCCCTGCCCAATCTCTGAAGCAAACCCAGAAATACTGACCTCTACCATAAAAACAGGATCGTGATCGGGACCTGAACGTTTGATAACCTGATAATGTGGTTGTGCATTGCCTTGGATATGCGCCCATTCTTGTAATTCTGTCTTGGCATCACGTCGACCAGCATCCATTTTCTTTGCCCGACTTTGCCAATATTTTTGAATAAAAGGGCGAACGCTTTCCAATCCTCCATCGAGATATATCACGGCAATCAAAGCTTCCACGACATCTGCATGCATATTGATAAGTCGACGCCCCTCGAAATTTTTCATCTCAAAACCAACACGAATCATATCAGGAAGCCTCATTTCACGCGCAATATCAGCACATGTCTGCGCATTAACAAGATGATTCAAACGGACTGATAATTCACCTTCACTTGCCTGAGGAAAAAGTTGATACAGCATTTCCGCAATCAAAAGCCCTAAAACCCGATCCCCTAAAAACTCTAGTCGTTCATAATTTCCCTGTTCCGAATCTTGTACACTCGAATGTGTTAATGCCTTCGTTAACCTCTCTTCATCTTTAAAACGATGCCCCGTCAGCTTGAAAAGCTGATCAATCATGAGACGTTTCATCGTTGTTTCCTTGCTTGATAAGCGGCAAATCATGAACCGTATTTATGAAAGAAAACAAACGTTTCCAACGCACATCAAATGGCCAGCGCCAAATCTGCCAAGCACTTGAACCGTTACTGATAGAAAAGAAAATGACGCTCGCGCGACCAATAAGATTTTCTTCTGGAACATAGCCTACATCTAAACGACTATCATCTGAATTGTCGCGGTTATCTCCCATCATAAAGTAATGTCCTTGAGGAACTTCAAAAACTTTTGTATCATCAACTTTCGGGATGAAAGCTAAATCAAGTGTATCATAACTGACACCGTTAGGCATTGTCTCGCGATAAACCTCAACAGGATAGTTAACCTCTGTTATATCAGAATTATTAATCTCCCCCATAAAGTGACGTGAAACAGCCTCATCATTAATATAAAGAACACTTTGACGGACTTGTATACGATCACCTGGTAGCCCAACAACGCGTTTTATATAATCAATCTTCGGATTACTTGGTAAGCGAAAAACGACCACATCTCCACGTTGAGGTTGAGATGCCCAAATCCGTCCAGAAAAAAGAGGGGGAGAAAAGGGGATGGAAAAATGAGAATACCCATATGCATACTTAGAAACAAACAGATAATCTCCCACCAACAAAGTAGGACGCATTGAACCGGAAGGAATACTAAACGGCTGGAAAAAAAGTGTCCGAATAAACGCTGCTAAAAGCAGAGCCTGTACTAAAACAGAAATAAATTCACGAATCCCACCTTTTTTTTCTTTTTTATGCACTTTATCTTTTTGGATCATCACCAACTGCCTTCTCATCACAGATATAATTTTTTTTCATCATAATATTCAAATAACAAAAGCACAATCTCTCACGCCATCTATCCACGTGGAAGTGCTTCGATAATAATAAATGCCTGTGCCCAAGGAAAATCATCTGTTATGCTAAGATGAATAACTGCATCATGATGAGGAGGTAATAACTTTTGAAGTTGCATTTGCGCACGATTTGTTAATTGCATTATTGGTTTACCAGATGGCAAATTAACTACCCCCATGTCTTTCCAATTGATACCACAAGCGATTCCCGTTCCTAAGGCTTTAGCACATGCTTCTTTAGCAGCAAATCTTTTTGCATAGGAAGAGGAGCTTTTTTTGAGATTTTCAGATCTATTTTTTTCAATATCCGTAAAAATACGTTGGATAAAACGCTCACCATAACGAACCAACATTTTCTCAATACGTCGTATATCAACCAGATCATTTCCAAGACCAATAATCATAAGATATTAACCCGATCTTTCTCAAATTTATTTCTGTTTTAATACAGGCGATGAACGCTTCTTTAAACGCCTTTTTTTTATAATCTTTTGATATCGCTTTTGTTTAAAACGAACCGTTGCTCTGTAAACACCTATATAAGATAAACCACCAAAAACAATACCTAAAAGAGTTCCACCTAAAATCATAGGACTCATAATTGTGTCCCATGCGCCTTTAAAGAGGAGAGAGAGATTTGACAATGTCAAACCATTAAATAGAGCACGAATTTGCGAAAGAGAAATCTCTTTGACATCGCTAAAAAGTGATAAACAAAAGTACCCTACTTTATAATCAGCCATGATAATCAATAAAAATGTGAGTGGATTAGAAAAAATCGTCCCAATGATTGCGGCAGCAAAGTTTGCACGCAAAAGCCAAGAAAAAAATATTGCCAAAATAATATGCAGCCCAAAGAAAGGGGAACAAGCTAAAAAAATGCCAACAGCAACCCCTAATGCTACTTCATGCGGTGTTGCTGATATACGCAAAATACGTTTATATATGTAGCAAAATGAGCGAGAAAATGAACGACGTGGCCATAACCAAAGTCGAATACGCGTTACAAAATCTATTGGTTCTCGACGACGAAAAAGCATATGACTCTCAATATACATCTTTTGATAATGAAATAACCTATATCATCCAAATTAATCTTTTTAAGCTTTTGCACAAAAAAAAATAGAAAGACAATTAAATATTTCGACTGCCTGGTTTAATCGCTGGAAGAACAGAAAGCTCTGCAGGAAGAGCATCACTAGCATAAGAGGTTATCTCGTATTCAGCAAGCGCAATCAATGGAACTCCAACATTGACCTTACCACCAGAACGATCAAGAATACATGCACTGGCCAATACCTCTGCTCCTGCTGCAACAAGCGCTTCAACAGTCTCACGAATGGAAAGACCCGTTGTCACAATATCTTCAACAATAACAACCCGTGCACCCTTCTTGATTTCAAAACGACGCAATTCAAAGATGCCATTTACACGCTCTACCCAAAGAGAAGGAACACCAAGGTGACGTGAAGTTTCATAGGAAGGAATAAGACCGCCAATTGCGGGCCCAACAACATAATCAATTTTTTCCTCGATAGATTTTTTGATTTTTTCAGCCAATCCACGACATAACTTTTCTGTCAAGTCAGCATGCATGAATACTTTCGCTTTTTGCATATAAGTCGCACTATGGCGCCCCGATGTTAAAATAAAATGCCCTTCTAGAATAGCATCTGCTTGTTTAAAAATATCAATGACATCTTGTGTATTCATTGCTAAATCTTTCTTTTTATCCATGAACCCGCCGTACTGTACTTACTGAACCTGCCTTTTTTAATTGAGAAAAAATACGATTCAAATGTTTTAAATCCCACACTTCCAAATCAATCATAATTTCTGTAAAATCTGGTGCTGTACGGATAAAAGATAAATTTTGGATATTGGCATCGTTAGCAGAAATTATTTGTGTAATTTCAGCCAAAGAACCAGGACTATTTACAACCAAAATATTCATCCGTGCAGGAAAACGTTCATTCATTTGGGCATCAATATCCCAGCGAACATCAATCCATCGTTCTGGCTGATCATCATACGCCATCAAAGCTGAAGACTGTATTGGATAAATAACGATCCCAGATCCTGGCTGCATAATACCAACAATCCGATCTCCAGGTACTGCTCCTTCCGGTGAAAAACGTACGGGTATATCTCCATGGGTTCCTCTAATAGGCAATGCTTTAGATTGATGATTCTCGACCTTTGCATTCTTTTCATTTTCTGGAACTTTAAAAATCATACCTTGAGCATTTTCAATATTAAACCAACCTTCTTCCCCAGGCCTAAAAGATGACTTTTGTACCACACGGTGATCTTGATAATCAGGATAAACCGCTTTAATCACATCAGCGGAAAACAGCTCTCCACGCCCAACAGCAGCCAATACATCCTCTACATCTTTACGTGCTAAACGTGGCAAAACTTTCTTCAAAAGGTCTTTTGAAAATTGCTTTCCCATATATTCAAATGAACGCTCGAGAATACGATATCCTAAACCCGAATATTGTTTACGTACCGCAGCACGACTTGCTCGTCGAATAGCTGAACGTGCTTTACCTGTGACAACAAGAAATTCCCATGCTGCTGGCGGAATTTGAGCGTGTGAGCGAATAATATCAACCTCATCACCATTTTTTAATTTGGTCATTAAAGGCATAATACGACCATTGATTTTTACACCCACACAAGAATCACCGATGTCTGTATGGACGGCATAAGCAAAATCAATAGGCGTAGCTCCTTTAGGAAAAGCAATTAATCGACCTTTCGGCGTAAAACAAAAAACTTGGTCTTGAAAAAGCTCAAGTTTTGTATGTTCTAAAAACTCTTCTGGATTATCTCCATCAGACAAAGATTGTATCGTTTGACGCAACCATGCATAGGCATTCGTTTCACTTGATAACTTCACAGTCGAATAATTGGAACCGCGCTCTTTATATATGGAATGAGCAGCAACCCCATATTCAGCAACTTCATCCATAGCAGCCGTTCTAATTTGCAACTCAACACGTTGTCTTGAAGGGCCAACAATTGTTGTATGAATAGAACGATAATCATTTTGCTTTGGTATAGAGATATAATCTTTGAAACGACCAGGAACCATTGGCCATGTCGTATGAATGACACCAAGAGCACGATAACAATCATTCACGGACTCAACAATCACACGAAATCCAAAAATATCCGATAATTGTTCAAAAGATAATGCTTTACTTTCCATTTTGCGAAAGACTGAATAAGATTTTTTCTGACGGCTTTTAACATCTGCTTTAATGCCATGCTCCAAAAAAAGTTTTGTCAATTCATTTTCAATTGTGGAAAGCAAATCACGGTTGTGTTTCAATAATTCAGAAAGTCGATTGGTAATCGTACGATAACCTTCTGGATTTAAATAAAAGAAAGAGAGATCCTCTAATTCCTCACGCATATCCTGCATACCCATACGGCCTGCAAGTGGCGCATAGATATCCATCGTCTCTTCAGCAATTCGCCGACGTTTATCATCACGCATAACACCAAGGGTACGCATATTATGAAGACGGTCAGCAAGTTTGACTAAAAGAACACGAACATCATCAGAAATAGCAATAAGAAGTTTACGAAGATTTTCTGCCTGTACGGCTTTCTTTGATACAAGATCAAGCTTATTAAGCTTTGTAAGCCCTTCAACCAACTTCCCAATTTCAGAACCAAAAAGCTGATCAATTTCTGCTCGTGTAGCGCTTGTATCTTCAATTGTATCATGCAAAAGAGCAACAGCAATCGTTGCCTCGTCCAACCGCATATCTGTCAAAATAGCAGCAACTTCTAAAGGATGAGAAAAATAAAGATCACCTGACGCACGCTTTTGATGCGCATGCTTTTTCATTGCATAATCATAGGCCCTGTTTAAAAGAGCCTCATCTACGTCAGACTTGTAACGTTGAACACGTCCAACAAGCTCACACTGACGCATCATACGAGCATATCCTTTATCTTTTCACACCCCTAATCTTTATTGAACACGTCCTATTAATAAAAGACACGAAAAATAATTGCTCCTCACATGACAAAGTATCTTTACTCCTGTAACATAAATTGCTGCAATTAATAATCGTCACTTTTTTCTGGAACAACCAAACCTTCAATACCCGCTAAAAGCTCTTCTTCTGACATATGATCAAATGAAGTACCTTCTTCTTGCGATGACGTATTAAAAACACTTTCAGCTTCACCTGAATGGGTAATAAATTCACTTGCCATTTCTGGCTCATCTACTTCCACATGCTTTTGCAGCGAATGAATAAGGTCTTCCTTTAAATCAGCAGGCGACAATGTTTCTTCTGCTATTTCACGCAAAGCAACAACTGGATTTTTATCATTATCGCGATCAACCGTAATCTGCGCTCCTTGTGAAATCTGACGCGCCCGATGACCTGCTAAAAGTACCAACTCAAAGCGGTTGTCAACTTTATCAATACAATCTTCTACCGTTACGCGGGCCATTTATGCCTCTTTCTCAAATAAAAAAATTTAATAGCGGATAAAGGAGTATATACAATAATCAAAATAAAACACAAGAAAAACAACACAAACTTTTATATTTTTTGATTAAAGAACTTATTTAAGAAAATTCTTGGAAAATTTATAAAAATGTATAACCTATTCATGCTCGTTATCAAAGTTTCTCGTAAAAGCATTCCAATAGATTGACTTCAAACAAAGGACGGTCTTTCTTGACAAAATATTTGTCTGGAGTATTCATCCTTTTAAAAGGAATACCAGCTATTTAAAATCCTTTGCAATAACGGCAGCCTTACGCATACTTTTTATGATAATATCTTTATCTAAAGAGAAAACTTTTTTTCTTTGAACATCATGTGTATTGCACTCTTATTCATCGAATAAATTACTGAAAGATGACCTCTTACACAATAATTAGCAATAAGTTTATATTAAACTTTCTTCTAAAAAAGTTTATTTATATTCATTATAGATTGTTTATCAAAACATAACCCGTCATATACGCTATAAAAGACTCAAAAAAATAGAAAAACGATTAATGCCTAACACCATGAATAGCCAATTAACATCACTTTGCCCAGAACCACCCCAAAATTGCAATTTATGTCCTAGGCTTCATCAATTTATCGCTGGCTGGCGTGTAAAAGAACCAAGTTGGTATAACGCACCGGTGCGCCCATTCTTTCCTTATAAAGGGCCAGACACAACACGCCTTCTTATTGTCGGGCTTGCTCCTGGATTGCGCGGAGCAAATCGAACTGGACGTCCATTTACTGGTGATTATGCTGGGCACTTACTGTATTCAACTTTAAAAAAGTTTGGTTTTGCCCAAGGAACCTTTGAAGAAAGAGCAGATGATACTCTTGAACTTATTGATGCAGCAATCGTTAACTCTGTTCGTTGCGTTCCACCAGAAAATAAACCCACCGGTGCAGAAATTAACACGTGCCGCTATTTCTTCTCACCTCTTTTAACAAATCTTCCCAAACTTAAAGCCGTTATTACCTTAGGCACCATTGCGCACCATTCAACGATACGTGCCCTTAATGCAAAAGTTTTATCTCACCCTTTTGGACATGGTGAAATCAATAACATCGGCAGATTACGCATCTTTTCGAGCTATCACTGTTCTCGTTATAATACAAATACTGGGCGCTTGACAGACGCCATGTTTCACCAAATCTTTCAAGCAGCAAAAACATACTTAGATCAATGCTAAAACTGTTTTAAAAAGTGCTATAAATAAAGAATATCGAAATTGCATCCATCATCCATATCTTTTTAAAAGTCTTGCTTTTTCACGTCCCCAATCACGTTTTTTTTCCGTTTCGCGCTTATCATGAAGCTTTTTCCCCCGCGCTAGAGCGATCTCCAACTTAACGCGCCCTCGTTCATTAAAATAAAGTTTGAGAGGAACAAGCGTCATTCCTTCACGAGACGTTGCATTAAAAAAACGTGCCATCTCACGTTTTGAAAGTAATAATTTGCGCAAACGTCGTGGTTCATGATTAAAACGATTAGCCTGCGTATATTCAGGAATATAGCTGTTTACTAACCATAATTCCCCATTCTCAAAACTCGCATAGCTTTCAGCAATATTGGCATGATTAGAACGTAAGGACTTCACTTCCGCTCCCTGAAGGACAAGACCAGCCTCGAGATTATTAAGGATTTCAAAATTAAAACGTGCTTTACGATTGTCAGCAATTATTTTCCGTACGGGCGCGTTCTTTTTTTTATTCATGGCTTTGTCAATATCATTTTATGCTTTTAAAAGACCAGCATGACTGAGGGCTTCATCAATAATCTTCTTTGTTCTTTCTGTTAATGGTACAATAGGAGAACGCACAGTATCACCACAAAATCCTAATTTTGCAGCAGCATATTTAATACCTGCTGGACTAGGTTCAATAAACACAGCACGATTAAGAGGCATCAAGCGATCATTTAATTCTCGTGCTGTTTTATAATCACCACGAAAACAAGCTGCTTGAAGTTCTGCACAAAGCTTCGGAGCAACATTGGAGGAAACTGAAATACACCCCATACCTCCATGTGCATTAAAACCTAACGCCGTACAATCATCACCAGAAAGCTGCACAAAATCTTTTCCACACTTTTCACTTTGTTCACTAACGCGCTCAATTCTGCTCGTTGCATCCTTAACACCAATGATATTGTTAAAATCTTGATAAAGGTCTTTCATCGTTTCTACAGCCATATCGATAATAGAACGACCAGGAATATTATAAATTATAATCGGAATAGAAACAGCTTTGGCAATGGAAGAAAAATGCTTGTATAAACCAGATTGATTTGGTTTATTATAATAGGGAGTGACAACCAAAACTGCATCTGCACCAGCTTTTTGCGCGTATTGTGCAAGCTCTACAGCCTCGCTTGTGCTATTTGATCCCGCTCCAGCAACAACAGGAACACGCTTTGCAACCTGCTCAACACACAATTCTATAATCCGCTTATGTTCTTCATGACTTAACGTTGCTGATTCACCTGTTGTCCCAACAGGGCTTACACCGTTAATCCCTTGTGTGATCTGCCATTCAACAAAATCACAAAACGCCTTCTCATCAATTGCGCCCTTGTTATCAAACGGTGTGATAAGCGCAGTTATAGCTCCCTTGAGCATGATAAACTCCCTATAATGTTTGCTTTTATTTTTTTATAATCGCCTTTTATAAATTTTAAATAGAGCATAATCTTGCTCTATCATTGAAGCAAGATGAATTTCAAAAAAAGCCCTCATAAGATGAAAATGCCCCTCCTTAAATGTTGAACAGTTCTTTAAAATAAGCCGTCTATATTAACGCGTTTTTCACGCTTGTGTTCTATAAATCCTTAAGTTTTTACAAAAAGCAAGGTCTCAAGGTCTTTTCTCTATGCGTGTATTCTCCACCTCTCTTTTCGTATCAACCTTTACTGCACTTATACTGGCAATAAGAATTTTATTTTCAAGTGCATACGCGCAAACACCCCTTTTGCAAGGGAAAGCGCCAATCCCTTTGGTTCGCCCTACTCCCTTTACCACAAAAGAAGCTCAAGACTCTCTTCAACAGATACACACGACATCACACAATACTGCTACACTTCAGCAACTGAAAGCTGGGCTAGATGCACTAGCAAACAACAATATTGCAAAAACAATAAATCTTCGTAATTCAATGGAAAAACATAGCCTTGATCGTCATATTTTGACATGGGCGCTGGGGGTATCAAACCAAGCGAATATACCAAGTTCTGAAATATTTAATGCAATCAACATGCTAAAAGGATGGCCAGGTATAGAAACGATGCAACGCAATGCTGAACGTGCTTTTCTTAACGAAACCAACGTTACACGCGCAATCATCCAAAAATTTTCTCATCACCCGCCCCAAACAGCACAAGGGATGGCTCTCTTCGCTAAAGCACTTATCGAAACCAGACAAACCACTCGTGCTCAACACATTATTGCTCCATGGTGGCATAAAACACAACTCAGTGCAAAAGAAGAAGTATTTGTTCTTAAAAATGCAAGCGCTGCATTAAAACCTATTGATCATTTGAAACGCATGCAGTTTATGCTGTATGCACATCGTTTTGATTCAGCAGCACGCGTTGCAAAATTAGCCCATGCTCAATCTCTTTTTAATGCTTTTGTGGCCGTTGAAAAAAATGATCCTAGAGCTACACAAAAATTAAAAGCTGTAGAGAGATCATGGCAAAAAGATCCTCTTTTTCAGTTTGCTCGAATACGCCATCTTCGACGAACAGAGCAATATGATGCGGCCGCAGCACTCATGATGAAAACATCAAACGATGCATTTCGCCTTATGAACCCTCATTCATTGTGGAAAGAACAACGCGCCCTTTCTCGTGAAATGCTCGATTTAAACAAACCAAAAATTGCTTATCAACTCGTTGCAACGCACACTGGTATAACATCTGCATTAGCCGTCGATGCTGAGTTTCATGCAGGATGGTATGCACTACGGTTTCTTCATAACCCTAAATTAGCAATGCAGCATTTTTCACGTATTCCTCAACTCTCTTCTTTACCTTTTTATGCATCACGTGGATATTACTGGATGGGACGAACAGCAGAAGCGCTAAAAGAACATCAAAATGCCCAGCAATACTTTCATCGCGCTGCTCATTTTGGTGCAACTTACTATGGTCAATTAGCCGCTGAACGACTCAACCAAAAAAAGCTTAAAGTTTTCTTTCCCAAACCAACAACCGCTGAGCGACAACATTTTAGTGCACGAAAAGCGATCAAAGCAATTCAACGTCTTGAAGCAGCCGGCTATGCTGATTTTGCTAAAATTTTTTATAGAGAGCTCGGAAAAAGAATAGAAAGCCCCGGTGAATTAGCTCTTCTGGCTGTTATGGCAGAAAAAAATGGAGACTATTATACCAGCCTCAAAATTGGAAAAATGGCTGCTTTTCAGGGAAAAAATGTTGGTGCACTCTCTCATCCTCTGGGAGCTATACCAGCTTCTGCTAATATTTCTGTAGAAGAAAAATCGCTTATCTATGCCATTGCACGCCAAGAAAGCGAATTTAATCCAACAGCCATATCAAAAGCAGGTGCACAAGGTATACTCCAATTGCTTCCTACAACAGCAAAAGCACTGGCAAAAAAATACTCAATCGCATGGTCTCCTAAAAAATTTAGCAGTGATGCTCATTATAATGCAACATTAGGTGCCCATTTTCTCAATGAACAATTAGAACGTTTTAATGGATCCTATATACTAACTCTTATTGGCTATAATGCGGGTCCCCGTCGAGTCAATGAATGGATAAAACGTTATGGCGATCCTCGAGGACAATCTCTCGATAACGTCATTGATTGGATTGAACGTATTCCTTATACAGAAACACGTAATTACGTGATGCGTGTCATGGAAAATTATGGTGTCTACAAAGCAAGACTCACTGGGAAAATAGATATAAAAACCGATCTGCTTTCTGGTCGACGGAAATAATATGCCTTAACTTCCCAAATAGCATTTGAAAGCATTCATAAGAAGTGTTTTTATTCCTTTTTAAATAGTACCCACATACCAGCCTTCTTATGATGTATAAGCAAGTAATTTTAATTGATTCAGTATCAATAAATTCAAAATAAGAAAACCCTGCGCTATTCGGGTCTTTTATTCTAAATACAAAATGATGAATTATCATTATAAATCAACATGTCATACAAATAGTTCATTTCTTCTCAACATAAACGACAATATCATAGAGATTACAAATATAAGAGAAGAGTGAAACAAATAGCTCATCCTTTTACTGTTGCTTATTAGTCAATATTCAAATCTTGTGAAACAGCATATTTTAAAACTATTTTTTTCTGCTTATAACATTTCTATACCAAATAGAGAGTAGGTTGTTATATATATCGTTTGGATTATCTCTGATAACAGAAAGACAGACTCATTGAGTTAGAAAGCCTTAAAGACAAACAATTTTCTTCTGCCCCTTCCCTTTCATTCGGTTTTACGACTTTTAAATATGTCAATATCTTTTAATGATGAAGATGAAGCTTTGCTTTTTGTTTTTCTCATTTTTACATATAAGTTCACATCCTTCACACAAAAACAGAGCATCCCAAAATAGTATGTTTTTCTTATTGATATTCTTGTTTTATTTTAATGTTTCTAAGTCTATTTCACAACGGTGTATCTGGAAAGTACTTACGAAAATCCTCTCACGAACGGTATAAAAATCGATTAGACACGATTAACCTTTACTTAATTACTTAATAAAAGCTATAGCTCTATCATCCCATAACTCCCAATGTTGCAACAACCCTTTCATTTAGAGTATTCATAAGAAGTATATTCGCTGCTTTTTAGAAGTTTTTATTCATGCTCCCCCCCTCAACTTATATCATAAGTAAGCGAATGGTTTTGATTAATTCAACGTCAAAAAAATTAGAACAAACTATATTTTAACTTTCATTAAAATTATAAACAATCATTATAAATCAATATATTATAAGAAAAGCGCCCCGCATAAAAAATCAGCTAAATATTAGGGATACTCTGATTGTTTTATTCACTTTTGATGGTGGTGGTGGTGGAAAAGAACCAATGCGTTGAAGTGCCGCCATCGCTAATCGATCAAGTTCCGGATCACCAGCAGAGACTGCTACACGACTAGAAAAAATACTCCCCTGCTCATGTACCATAAATTCTAACTTCACCGTTCCTTTTGTATGACTGGTACGCTGTCCCACAATATAATTTTTTTGCCTTTCTAATTGTGACTGTACCTTTGCTAACCACTCCATTAACAACATATCTTCAGTCCCTGCTGTACCACCGCCCTTATTGGTGGAAGAAGAACGTACCGCCTTTGTATTGGAGCGCTTTACTACAGCCTTTGGCATCGGTATTGTTTTTTTGATAAACGCTTTATGCTCCACTTTTTGAGGAAGGGGGTCTTCTAAAGACTTTAAGTCATCCTGTTCTACTATATGCTGAGGTTCTTGCGATTGAACTTCATCCACGGATTGCAATCCTTCTAACTCCTGCTCTAGGAGATCAGACTGTAATACTTCTGGCTCTGTATTAATATCCGACTCTGTATGAATATCTGGCAAGTCTGTATCAACATCCGGATATACAGTTTCTTGCGCAAAAGTCAGCATAATCTCCGACGAGAGCAAGCCATTACTTACACCAATACTTTGAAAATAAAACTGCGCTCCCAATAATACATGCAAAAAGAAAGCTCCAACAAATGCACCAATCCAAAGAGTTAATAATTGCTTCGTATTTGCAAAATTCATCGTTTTTTCTGCCACTATTTTAAGCTTAATATTGGTGTTCAATCTCATTAAAACAGGCTATTTTGAAATTGCAACTTTTTTCTTGACTGATTTTGTCATGTTTAATATGGTTTTCCAGTGATTTTGTGTTGTTTTCAAAATCATTTCTACTTGGCTGGCAAGTTTTAATCAGCGGGTCCAGCCTTTTTGTATGTAAATAAAATTTCAAAACAGAGAGGGGACGTTAAAAGGGTTGTGATGTGTTATGCAAATAAGACGAAAAAATATCTATAAAAGCTGTGTGATTTTAAGTGCATTATCGGTCTGTATACCTTCATTTGTTTTCGCACGAAGTAATGATGGAGCTTCTGTCACTGAACTCAAACCAATTGTTATTGAAGAGAAAAAAATAGGGACGGCCTTGGATTCGGTCACTATTTTGACGAGTCGAAAAACCGCGAAAGATATTCGTGAAAAACAAATAACTGATGCCTATGATATTAATCGCCTTGATCCATCCGTATCCTATAACCCAGGGAATAACAGTTTTGTCATTCGTGGTTTAGAGGCAAGCCGTATTCTTACAACGATGGATGGTATCGTTCTTCCATGGTTGGACGATATATTCCGCGGAAATAGTGGTAACACAACGTTTGATTTTGGTGCACTTTCCACACTTGATATTATTCAAGGATCGGATTCTAGCCTTTATGGATCTGGTGCGCTAGGAGGAATTGTTGCTTTGCGTACCCTTGATCCTGAAGATCTTATCACAGAAGGAAAAAATTGGGGTGGTCTTATAAAAGGTGGTTATCATTCTGTTGATAATAGTTGGCACGTAGATCAAGCTGTTGCAATGCGTGCTCAACAAACGTTTTTGCTTTTCCAGGGTTCTTATGCGGAAGGTCATGAGCGCAAAAATATGGGAACCTTAGAGGGCTATGGAGAGCGCACACGTAAAAACCCTGCTCATTTTGATCAAAATAATTTGCTCTTTAAAATTCACCAATACCTTGATGATAATCACCGACTTGGTTTTACCGCCGAGCGTTTTGGTCACACCATTGATACACATTCATTGAATGCTTCTGAGAGATATTATGCCCCTAGTTCTGTTTATGATAAGGACGACAAACTCCGTGAACGCCTTTCTCTTTCTTATGACTATAATGGCAATGAAGATGCACTTTTTGATGCATTTCGTGGGCAGATTTATTGGCAAAGACAGTCAAATCGTCATATTCTGACCGGATTTCGTGTTAGGGCCCCCAAAGGGGATTTTTTGAGAGATAATTTTTTGCGTAATACTAATTATGGTATCAATGCTAACGCTCTCAAGAAAGTTCATATTGGCACTGTAGATCATACGTTAAAGATTGCCACTAATGTTTTATCATCTAAATTTCATCATTATTTGTTAGGGAAAGATAATTGTCATTTGGCGGAAAATGCACGGGGCTGTCTCTTTGTACCCGCTAATCGGTCAGATTCACCAGATGCGAATGGCTATAATTTGGGTTTTGTTTTCGAAGATGAAATTGGCTTTGCTGATAACCATTTCCGTATAACACCTGGAGTTCGTTATGATTGGTTTAAATATATCCCTCAAAAAACGTCCTCTTATGAAAAAGCTCTGATTTCTGACAAATTTCCTCCAGAAAGAAATGGTTCACGTTTTTCTCCCAAATTACGTATGGAGCTGGATGTTCGTAATCAAGTAACACTTTATGCTCAATGGGCGCAAGCTTTTCGTGCACCACGTATTCCAGAACTTTATGTCTCTTATATAAAACCCTCTGCTTACTATGTGAAGGGAAACCCTGATCTTAAAGCAGAAACAAGCAATGGATATGATGTTGGTATAAGGTATGGAAATGGAAACTTCGGCGGTTCAGTCAGTGCCTTTTTTAATCAATACAAGGACTTCATAGATACTATAGATAAAGGGCCATCAGAGGAATTCAAATTTGCGCGTCGCCATTACATAAATCGTGCGAATGTGCGTATTTATGGTGCTGAAGCCAAAATACATTTGGCTCTTAATGGTGGATTCCATAGCAATTTTGCTCTTGCCTATTCGCAAGGAAAAGATCTTGATAAAGATGAATATCTTAACTCAATTCCAGCTTTAAAAGCGATTGTTGGGATCGGATATGCAAAAGAAATCTGGGGAGCAGACGTTGTTCTTACCTCATCTGCCAAACGCGATAAAGTTGCTAAGGAATCGGACTATCAAAAAATTCCAGGTTATAATATTATTGATGTGTCAGGTTGGTTGAAGCCATTTGGTGAAAAGGGTCCTGTTATAAGGGCTGGTGTTTATAATCTGTTCAATCAAAAATATTGGAATGTATCAGATCTTCCTTCCGGTGAAAGCTCAACGCCGAAGGATTATTATACTCAGCCTGGTCGCAACTTTAAAGTTTCGTTCGTGCAAAAATTTTAGTTACTTTTGTTAACCATTAGATCAATTAAAAAGGTTAGATCGATAAAGAATAAGTTATTGTGTTTCTGTTCTTCTTGTTCTCTAAACAACAGATTTTGAGGTTTAAGCTTTAGCTTTTTGTAATTTATCGGTTTTTATTGTTCTACTGTTAATAAAAAAAGGGCTTATTTGGTAGTAGGTTGAACCATTAGTTGATAGTGGTTCGACTTACTGTCTTTGAGTTGAAAAATTAAACAATTAACCCTCAAACAGGTAACATAAGGATAAGCCCATGTCATACACAGCCGAAATGATTATTCGCTTGCGTGAAGAAAAAAAAGAGATGCGTAACCGCGATTTCACGGACTCTATTGGTATATCCGAAGCAGAACTCATTGCGGCTTATTGTACAATTGGAAAAGCAAAAAAACTACGCGCTGATGTCGCTACTCTCTTGGAAAATGCTCCTAAACTTGGCACAGTTATGGCATTGACACGGAATGATAATGCTGTCCATGAAATAACAGGATGTTTTGAGAAAATTGTTCAAAGCCAGCATATCCCGATAACACTCGGTGAAATTGACTTGCGTATTTTTTCAAAAAAATGGAAGTTTGGTTTCGAGCATGATGTGATTATTCTCGGAACACCTATGAAAAGTTTGCAATTCTTTGATCAATATGGCATTGCCATTTTCAAACTCTATTCTAAAGACGCAACAAATATGGAAGAATGGGCTGCACTTGTTGAAAAGTTGCTTCATGACGATCAATCACCTGTACTTGATATTTCTCCCGTTCTTACTCCAGTACAATGTGATACGACAAAGCTGGATGTTGAAAAGTTCCGAGATCGTTGGCGCCAGATGACTGATGTGCATCAACTTCATGAGATTATTTCTGAACTGAAAATTAATCGACATGATGCTGTAAAACATGTCGGAAATGAGTTTGCCGATGAGTTAAAAATAGAAGCTGTTGAAATGATGCTCAGACAAGTTGCACAACAAGAGTTACCAATTATGTGTTTTGTTGGTAATAAAGGATGTATTCAAATTTTCACTGGGCAAGTAAAGAACATTAAGCAAATGGGACCTTGGCTTAATGTTCTCGATCAGAAATTTCACCTCCATTTACTCGTTTCTGGATTTTATAAGGTATGGCGTGTTCGCAAGCCTACGATTGATGGGTATGTCAGCTCACTTGAAGTTTTCGATAAAGCTGATGAGATGGTTATTCAATTCTTTGGCGTACGCAAGGAGGGACAAAAAGAACGTGACGATTGGCGCTCTTTATTGAATAGTTTGCCATCATGCCAAGAAAACAGCAGTAACTAAGATAAGGTAAGGTTGGACATGTTCATATCTCTTTTACATAGGTTATCAAACCTTTTTCTTATGTGTTTACTGCTCTCTCTTACTTGTTTTTCTAAACAAGTAATTGCTGAACCTGCAACGCGTTTTCCTGAAAATGCTCGAATTGTTTCTATCGGCGGAGCACTTACAGAAATTGTCTATGCATTAGGAGCCCAAGATCAACTTGTCGCCCGTGATAGTACAAGTGTCTACCCACAAGAAGCGCTCAAGCTTCCTGTGCTTGGATATATGCGTGCTCTTTCACCTGAGGGTGTTTTATCACTTGCTCCAGAGGGTATATTGCTTGTTGAAGGAAGCGGTCCCGCTTCAACAATTGATATTCTCAAAAAAACATCGATACCTCTGGTGATCATACCAGAAGACTACTCCCGTGAAAATGTGATAGAAAAGATTCGCCTCGTTGGTCAAGCCATTCATCGGGAAGTGCAAGCGGCTGCGTTAATTGAGAAATTGAAGCGTAATTTTTTAGACAACGATGCGCTTTTGGCGAAAGTAACAAGACCAAAGCGTGTTCTTTTTGTTTTCTCTGTGCAAAATGGACGCGTCATGGCATCTGGAACGGGTACTGCAGCTGATAGTATGATAAAACTTTCAGGCGCTATCAATGCTATCACCGATTATAAAGGATATAAACTTCTCAACGGCGAAGCGTTATTGAAATCAGATCCCGATGTTATCTTACTTGTAAAACATGGTGCAAGATCAACCAGCATTGATAAGATTTTAGCCATACCGGCAGTTCAAGCAACAACTGCAGCAAAAAATCATGCCATAAAACAGATGGATGCCATGTATTTTTTGGGATTTGGTCCACGCACTGCAGACGCATCAAGAGAGCTTATTGAGATACTTTATGGTGCAAATCAAAACGGTAAGAGCTGATAAAAATGGTAGACGGTACATCCATGATGCATTTACCTGAAGCAAAAGAAGGTAAAAAAATAAGCCGTTCAAAGCAGGGGAAGATTTTATTATTAAGCTTAATAATCTTCCTTATCTTCAGTATTTTTGGTGGGCTCTTGAATGGTGCTGCAAAAGTTTCTTTCGTTGATCTCCTCCATGTGATGCTTACACAAGATTTTTCGGTAAGTAGTAAAACGCGTGATTACCTCGTGCTCATAGACATAAGGCTTCCCCGTGTTATCTTGGGATTATTGATTGGAGCAGCTTTAGCTGTCTCTGGTGTTCTTATGCAAGGGCTTTTTCGTAATCCTCTTGCAGATCCCGGAATTGTAGGTGTATCAGCAGGCGCTGGACTTGGAGCAGTCTTAGCAATTGTTGTCGGTATTGCTTTTCCTGTTTCATTTGCACCTTTTCTAGAGCCTTATAAAGTTATCATAGGTGCTTTTTTTGGTGGACTTTTATCAACGATTATTCTCTACATAATAGCAACGCATAATAGCTTTACCTCTATTGCAACCATGCTGCTTGCTGGTATTGCTCTTGGTGCATTAAGCAGTGCAGTTGTCGGAACATTGATTTTTGTCGCAAATGACCAACAACTGCGCGATATCACTTTTTGGAGTCTTGGCTCTCTTGCGGGCGCTACATGGTTAAAAGTATGGCTCGTTCTTCCTTTTATCGTTATTGGTCTTCTTTTCTCTCCCTTTTTATCACGAGCACTTAATGCCCTTGCTCTTGGAGAAGCTGTTGCTGGCCATATTGGTTTCCATATTCAACGCGTCAAAAATATTGCTATTCCCCTTGTTGCTCTTATGTGTGGTAGTGCTGTTGCTGTCAGTGGTGGTATTGGTTTTATTGGTATTATTGTTCCTCATATTTTACGTCAGCTCATAGGTCCTGATCATCGCTATCTCATTCCTTGCTCTGCTCTCCTGGGAGCAGCATTACTTATTTTTGCTGATATGTTTGCACGCTTAATTGTTGCCCCCGCTGAATTGCCGATTGGGATTGTAACAGCACTTTTTGGTGCACCTTTCTTTCTATGGATCCTTATATGCAAAAGAGGAACAGACTTTTCATGATTGAAGCGACAAATATTTGTGTTCAGCGCGGAAAGAAGAAGATTCTTAAACACATTAATCTTCAAGCTAAAAGTGGTGCTTTTACCATTATTATTGGTCCTAATGGATCAGGAAAAAGTACTTTTATCAAAGCTCTGAGTGGTGAAATTCCTTACAGCGGAAAAATAACCTTAAATGGTTATAATGTACGCCAAACAAAGACTCATATAATGGCAAAAATGCGCGCTGTACTACCACAATCAACAACGCTCGTATTTCCATTCTTAGTCCATGAAGTTGTAGGACTTGGCCTTTCTGTAAACCAATTTACCTTTGCCACAACCGAATTGCAAAATCTTATCCAGAAAGCTTTAGAGTGCGTTGACCTTTCTGATTATGGCAGCCTGTATTATCACCAATTATCAGGCGGAGAACAAGCTAGAGTACAACTTGCCCGTGTACTTTGCCAAGTCTGGAAACCTGTTCATAATGGGATTCCTCGCTGGATGATATTAGATGAACCTATTGCTAGCCTCGATATTCAACATCAAATCATCGTTATGGATATTGCTAAACAATTTTCCTATTCTGGTGGCGGCGTTCTTGCTGTTCTTCATGACCTCAATCTCGCGGCACATTATGCAGATAACATGATCTTGCTCAAGGAAGGTGAGATTTATTGCGAAGGAAATGCAACTAATGTTTTGACAACACAAAATCTCCGCAATGTTTATCATTGTTCTTTAAACGTTTCTGAATTACCTAAAGAAGATATCCCTTTTATACTCCCTCAAACGGCATCCTCCTATGAAATTAGATCTCTAAGCTGTCGGCTTCAATCTAAAAACTAAAGTCCATAGCAAAATAAAACACGCAAATATTCAAGAATCTTTTTTATTTTTATATGAACTCCTTTTTGTCATCTATCATTAAAAAAGAAGACCAAGCACCCTAAAGATATTTTTTGAAAAAACTACCAGTTTAAAATCTTTCAAGATTTTACGTAACTAAAAACATGTGAAGTTTTGTTTTGCTATCAAACTGTTAGATAATACGAATTTATACAACATAAATATGCGTTTTCCTACTCTTTCTATCACTTTTATCTTTATAAAAATGATTCAAGAAATGCGTACAAATGCCTTTGTTATAATAACGGGTGTATTATTTATATCTTCTAAGGACCATATAGAAATCAAGTACTTTTCTCCCCTCCACAAAAGATTTGTTTGTAGCTTTAATAGTAACATCTTCTTTATAACACATATACTTTAACTTTTTTTATAAATAAATATTAATTTATACTAATATTTTTTACTTTTCTCTTTCTATTAAAAAATTGTTTATTGGCATATCACAAAGAATTAACCTATTGAATAAAAACTTTAAAATAAACTCAATAACACTTCTTGTAAGCCCCCCTAATGCAAAAACAATGCGAAATATAGGGATGAGGAGAGAGTATAGAAATAGCGTTTGTCTTCTGCTTCACAAGCATAATGATGATTCCACTCAAGGAGTACTATCATTTACAGATAAAGCCTCCACCATGGCAATGCAAAGAAATGAAATCGACAACAAGGTGAGAGATATCTTTATAAGATGAATTAACTCATACGGGGGTATGCTGTTTTTGCACAAAAAAACGTTAAAATATTGTACTTTATTTATGCCTCAGGTTGAATAATTTTATCACCTTACCCCCTATCAAAACACCTTATGAAAAAATGTATCTCTAGATCACTTCACGGTACAGTTTAAATGATTTTTACATATTTTCCCTATGTTATCATACAATTATAAAATAAATTATATCCTTAACTCTTTCTTTTAATCATTTTTAAATTGTTTTTTGACTCTCTCAAGTATCCTATTAACAATATAGATTTCCTCTTCATATGCATAGAAAATAACGCGGAATTGCTCCGCGTTAACAAAATTATCAAGGTCTATAGATTATTTATGGACCCGACCATACTCATGATTTTATAGCATAGACAACGGTTGTATTAACAGGGCGCGTTTCTGCCTCACCCGTATGGGAAAGAGTTACCTTGTGTGTATGTGCACCAGCAGAAGCTGTTCTCCCTTTCAGGGTCGTATTATAAGTATAATGATTCGGGAGTCTCCCAATATCACCAACGGGCCAGCCTACCCCTTGATACTCAAAATTGTGTGCATGCTCGCCTGCGTTTTCAATGCTTCCAATATGCGTATGCGATTTTATGCTATCTTGTTGTTCATCCGCAAACTTTCTACCACCATCTAAACCCCGACCATTATCAAAGCCGCGTAAAAACATGCCTCTAAAATCAGGAACTTTAAAAGTTTTATTGCTGTCTTTTCCCCATTTATCACCTATTGCATTGAATAACAGCGGATAATCTTCACGCTTATAGGCCTTACCATCACATAAAAGCCAACCATTTGGCACATTTTGCATAGCAAATGTTGCAATGAATCCAGCGGGAAAACTTTCTATCTTTGGTGGTGTAGGATTTAATAAATACCAACCCTCATGCTCTTTTATTAAAACACCATTATTGTATACCATTTCATAAATGCCATCTGTTTGAAATTCTCCACCTTCTAATGGTATAACCCCCACATCAGTGGCTTTATAGATAAGCTTTTCTCCTATATTATTAACAGTTATGGTTGTCGCGCCAATATTTACACCACAAGCTTTAAAACGTATGACGATATCATTGTTGTATTTCTTTATAGGCGAAACTGTCTTTAAAGTAATTAATGTTGTTTTATCATCCACATTTACTGTAAAGCTTGAATTAATAGATCCTCCATTATCTGCAAGATATTCACGTACGCGCTGCATCATCGCCCGTGCACTATCATTAACAGAACTAGGCGGCTGACCTTCTGCCCAATTAATGATACTATCTGAATAAGCATTTTCATCAGCCTTTAGAGACCAATCGTAAATATTAGACATTTTAAATCCCCCATTATTTTCATAGTTTTTCTAACAATTTCTCGTTCTGTGCACTAAAATGTGCGGCCGCTGTTGATTGGTACATCATAACCACTGTACCATCCGTATTTACGCATTTTATCTCTCTTCACTCCTTCCAATTTTATAACCTAAATTCACCAGACGCTTTTCATAACATTAGTATTAATGCTTTCTCTTCTAATGTGTAATGTAACCACCTCATTTGAGGTTACTCAGTATCTTGTTTTGTTGTTTTGCTGTTGTTATATAATTATTTCTCAAATCTTGCATCTTGTTGCAAAATTTATAAATACTGTTCAAAATTTTTCTTATTATGGATTTCATATAACCATTACTGAATGTAATAACTTATCACCCACATAGAAAGTTTCTGACTTAAACATTATCTTTTTTTATTTTTTCAATAGTTTAAATCTATCTCGTCGATATTTTATACCATATATTTTAAACAAAGAAATTCTATCTTTTAGCTATCATTTGTATTAAAATTTTAAAATTAGCTTCAAATTTTTTGCATGCTTCATTATGTTTTTATTCACATGCAGATACTTTGTTCTATTTTATTCAATTTATTCCTGAAATTGTGTTACAGGATTATCACCAATGTTTTTTTGAACAAGCTTTTGTTCAATCTAAATACATCATAGAGAATATATTCAATATGGCTATTTCCTCACGCTTTCATTGAACTGAAAAGAAATACTTTGAAATACTAAAGAAACACTACACACCTTCACAAAATTTGAAGGTTGTATCCGATCCGGAAAAAATTAAAAAGCATAACCTAGCACCCTCCCCCAATTTTTATGAACAATATCCTTGTTTTTTAAACGCCCCATAACCAACTTTTCCCCTCCCACACTTAGCACATCTGCCTCTATATATTATTATATGTATATCTTTTTTGCAAGAACAATAAATCATTCTAAACAACATCTTGCAATTATTGGTGTTCTTCTTAATTCATGACAATATCAAAAAGCATTCTCTAAACTGTTTTTCTAACTCATCTGCTTCATCAATCCAAACAAAAAATACGCTCCATCGATTTAACACTTGCTATACCCTTAACTATCAAAGAAAACACCTTACAAAATCTTGCATAAGTAGCCAGACAATTGGACTATCCATGGCTTGTCTTTTCCAAATAAAATATCCTCTCCACTCATTACCGACTTTATTTTCAGTGTTCTCTGCACCTTGAACTTCTATCTTCCCTTTAAAATATACATCATTTATTAGCTACACCCTTTACCAGCTCTCGATGGGGTTATTTTTACTGTTTTTGAAGTTATTGCTATATTTTCTAATGTCAGAAACATTTTCTTTAGGTAATAAAAAACTCAGAAATTCCAGACTTTTTACATACATAACGCTAATATATAACCTTACAATACATGAATAAAATGTGATCTATTCTACAAAAATATAATACGTATTGATGAATCAACAAAACCAACACTCAAAAAGAAAGATGGGAATATGAGTTTTGGAGATCTTATCGTATGCAGTATATTAGGATTTTTGTTTACAATCTTTTCATTGGGGGGGGGGATGCTTAAAATCGTTACAGTAGAATTAAAAAAAAATATTTTAGGTGTCCTTTTCTATTCCTTCCAGCATTTACCTCACTATTTAGTATAATTGCACTACTTAAATATGATCTTTTTAACAAGATTTAAAAGATAAGCTGTTTTTATATCCTTCATAAGGTGCATAACGAGTTTTATGATGTGAGTGGAGTAATGCAAAGCGATTATAGAATGCTATGATACTGCAGATAAAGAATTCACTAACGAATTTATTTATGAATCTCTTGTCAACACATTTGTCTATCTTTGGGGTGCACCAATCATCACTGGCTGTATAGCTGCAGCTTTTATATGGCTACCATTTATAATACTGTTAATAATAGTAATATTGGTGGGAATTTGGTTACTCTTCCTCATAATTCCCTACTTATTCAAAAATTGGTTTTCGGCTTTATTAATCATCATTATAATAATTCTTTGTTTGTGTTTATTTTAATTATTACCTATTTTAGTGTTTAAAATTTTTTTTGACGCAAATTTTCTCAATTTTTCTCTTGTTGTATTATAATAATAAGAGCACTTCATTATAATTAGAAAGCTTTTTGTATATAATTAGTGATTTCTTATCTGTAATATTGTTGCACGATATCACATGACACTTGAATAACTTTACCTTGAAAACAAAGAGCTTTATGTCTCAGAAAATGAATTTTCACCTCGTCTTAAGCTAAAACACAGCGCTTTGCACGCATTTCTATTGCAAACTAATTAATGAATTTACGTATACTTTTGTGCTGAGATACATCCTTTTGCTTTCCTCTCTCTTCCAACTATTTAAAATTGTTGATGAAATTTCAAGATAAAAAGCCTTTGTTCATTTTCATCATCATTTTTTAATTCAGCTTACGATTTTCAAAACATTCAAAACAATATTATTTTTAATAATAAAGATTAGGTATTGTTTCACGCTTTTGTTTATCGCATTCTTAATGGGAACATCCCCCTCATGAAGAATATAATGCCCCAAACAAAATATAATGATATTGCATATTACGCACTTTTTTAAGAAATATTGCTCAAAATATACTCCTTTTATTTTACGACAGCGCACGTCAATAATAAAATAGTAAGCCATTATAGATCATCAGCGTTAAGCTTTTGAAGATACAAGCTGGAACCCATTATACATTTTACTGTCCCCCACGTTTTGACAGTCCTCACATCTTAGAATGTTCATTAAATGACATTTGGCTTCCTTTCTTCAAGTGTTTTGCCCCATACGCCCCCACTTATGACGTGCAAGGAAGTGATTTTATATGAAAAAATGTATGATGAGAGAATCTTATGGTATTCTGAGTTATTATTTTAATATGAAAAAAATCTCAATCAGAGCCATAAACTATCTACTTTTTCCCTGATAATCCGTTTTTAACTTTATTCTGGTTTATAAAAGCTTCAATATCATAGTTTATCACTTCATAATATCTATTTACACTCTTAAAAACACACCAAAATCGTTTAAAATATATTTTTATGATTGACAATATAGATATTTAAGCCAACCATATTCGTATTAACAAAAATACTTCAAGTGGGAGGAGGCATGCAAATATTAGAATAGATATTGTATCAATTTTCAAAATAACTTTGCTTGAGCTGTATTGGATTTTCTTTGCTACAAAGCAATATTATTCCTATTCACCCGAATGCTCGTGATTGATAATTTGAATACATCTCCATTAACATCGTAACTCCATTAACATCGCAACCTATTTTTGAACTCTGTGTCTATAAGGAAAAAGTTTGTGCAGAAAAATACTCCATCAATCAGTTGTAGCCCCTTTCCCGCTTCACGCAAAATTTATCAACAGAGCCTTCTCTTTTCTGATGTGCGCGTACCATTGCGTGAAATTTCACTGACTGATGGCAGTGGTGAAAAACCTTTAAACGTCTACGATACTTCTGGCCCCTACACAGATAAAGATATGATCATTGATATTACAAAAGGCTTGCCGGCAATTAGCTTGCCTTGGCTCTCTAAGCGGGATGATACTGAAACTTATCCTGCACGATTAGTTAAACCTGAAGATAATGGATTGACTTCTGATAAAAACCTTACACCAGCCTTTAAACAAAAACGTCCTATTTTACGAGCAAAAAATGGCAAAGCAATTACACAAATGGCTTACGCACGCGCAGGCATTATTACCGAAGAAATGGAATATGTGGCTATACGAGAAAATGAAGGATTAGCAGTAAAAGAACGGCAGAATGTACCATCAAATGAAACATTTTCTGGATCAATACCAGAAATTTATACTGCCGAATTTGTTCGCAATGAAATTGCTTGTGGACGCGCCATTATTCCACAAAACATTAATCATCCAGAGTGCGAACCCATGATTATTGGGCGTAATTTCCGTGTTAAAATTAATGCCAATATTGGTAATTCAGCAGTAACGTCATCTATGGAAGAAGAAGTTGATAAAATGGTTTGGGCCATTCGCTGGGGAGCAGATACAGTTATGGATCTCTCTACAGGACGAAATATTCACAATATTCGTGAATGGATTATCCGAAATTCTCCTGTGCCCATCGGAACAGTCCCTCTTTATCAAGCACTCGAAAAAGTACAGGGTATTGCCGAAAACTTAACATGGGATATTTTCCGTGATACCCTTATTGAGCAAGCAGAGCAAGGTGTTGATTATTTTACCATTCATGCAGGATTAAGATTACCATTTATTCCTATGACCATTGATCGTGTAACAGGTATTGTTTCACGAGGCGGTTCTATTATGGCAAAATGGTGTCTCCATCATCACAAAGAAAGCTTTCTCTATGAACATTTTGATGAAATTTGTGATGTTGCAAAAACATATGATATCTCTCTTTCATTGGGGGATGGATTGCGCCCTGGCTCTATTGCCGATGCCAATGATGAAGCCCAATTTGCAGAGCTTAAAACTTTGGGAGAATTGACAAAAATTGCTTGGAAAAAAGATGTACAGGTTATGATTGAAGGTCCTGGGCATGTCCCAATGCACAAAATTAAAGAAAATATGGAGCAACAATTAGATCTTTGTCATGAGGCGCCTTTTTATACTTTGGGACCTCTTACAACGGACATTGCTCCTGGTTATGACCATATTACATCAGCAATTGGTGCCGCTATGATTGGATGGTTTGGAACTGCTATGTTGTGTTATGTAACACCTAAAGAACACCTAGGACTCCCCGATAGGAATGATGTAAAAACTGGTGTGATCACTTATAAAATTGCTGCTCATGCCGCTGACCTTGCTAAAGGTTTGCCTAGAGCACAATTGCGCGACAATGCTCTTTCGCGTGCACGATTTGATTTTAGATGGCACGATCAATTTAACCTTTCTCTTGATCCAGAAACAGCCTGTGCCTTTCATGATGAGACAATGCCTAAAGAAGCCCATAAATTAGTGCATTTTTGTTCCATGTGTGGACCAAAATTCTGTTCTATGCGTATTTCCCATGATATTCGTGAGGCAGCTGCAATAAGAAAAACAAAAGGGGAAGGTATGATCGCCATGGCCGAAAAATATCAGAAAAATGGTGACCTTTATATGGAAACTGTTCCTCCTCAAAAAAAGAAAGTAAACAGTTGAAAAACATTCTTATCAAAGGTGCAGGTGTAGGCGGCTTAACAGTTGCCTTTATGTTACAGCAAAAAGGTGCTTCTGTTACTGTATCGGCCCCCCCTCATTCACCTATAGGAAGTGCTAGTTGGTATGCAGGAGGAATGCTTGCACCTTACTGTGAAAGGGAAAGTGCAGAACAAATTGTTGAAGATCTTGGTGTACAAGCTATACAATGGTGGCGTAAAACGCTCCCCAACCTTGTCATACAAAAAGGCACTTTAGTGGTTGCACCTACACGAGATAGAGGAGAGCTTGAACGATTTTCTGTGCGTACGCATAATCACAAAACCGTAGATAATACAGAAATAGCTCATCTTGAACCAGATCTTGCGGAACGTTTTAACTGTGCACTCTTTTATGAAAATGAAGCCCATATTGATCCTCGCAAAGCACTTATGGCTTTAAAAGAAAAGCTTCTCAACAATGGAGCCTGTTTTGTTGATGTAGAAATAGCTGAAAAAAAATTTGATATTGTTATTGATGCGACAGGAATAGCACGTTTAGGAAAAGATAAAAATATACGGGGCGTACGTGGTGAAATGCTTCTCGTGCGCTGCACCGATATTAAAATTTCGCGTCCAATTCGTCTTCTTCATCCACGGTTTCCTCTCTACATTGTACCTCGACAAGATAATATTTTTATGATTGGTGCAACGATGATTGAAAGTGACTTTGATGGTGCAATCTCTGTAAGATCAATGATGGAACTGCTCAACGCGGCTTATACTTTACATCCTGCTTTTGCTGAAGCAGAAATTATTGAATCTGGCGTTGGTGTTCGTCCATGTTATCCTAATAACTTCCCTTCTGTGCATAAAGATGGTAACTTTATTTCTATTAATGGATTTTATAGACATGGTTTTCTGTTGTCTCCAGAAATGGCAAAACGAGCAATGGAATTGGCATTGGAATAAAACATGCAAGTATTTGTTAATGGTGAAACAGTCCAAACAGAAGTTATGACTCTCGGTCTCTTGCTTGAAGAATTGGGGTATGAAGGAAATTGGCTTGCAACTGCTGTTAACGCTGAAGTTGTTCCCATAGATGCACGAAGCCAATTTGTCTTGCATGAAGGAGATAAAATTGAAATTTTAAGCCCAATGCAAGGAGGCTAAAATTATGCTGAATCTTTATGGACGACAATTCTCTTCCCGTCTTCTATTAGGTACAGCGCAATATCCTTCACCAGCAATCCTTCGTGATGCTATTCATAAATCGAATACGGAAATTGTAACTGTTTCCTTGCGCCGTGAAACTGCAGGTGGAAAACAAGGTGGACAATTTTGGAAATTTCTTCAAGAACTTGGGGTAACAGTGCTTCCTAATACTGCTGGTTGTTATACTGTTAAAGAGGCCGTAACCACAGCCCAATTAGCAAGAGATCTTTTTAAAACGGCTTGGATTAAACTCGAAATTATCGGTAATTCAGATACCTTACAGCCAAATATTTTTTCCTTAATCGAAGCTGCTCAAATTTTAAACAATGAAGGTTTCAAAATTTTTGCCTATACAACGGATGATCTCATTGTTGCTGAAAAACTTTTTGACATTGGTTGCCGTGTTATTATGCCTTGGTGTGCTCCTATTGGTTCTGCCAAAGGACCTCATAATACTGATGGATTGCGTTCTATCCGTGCTTACCTTCCTGATGCTACTCTTGTTATTGATGCCGGCATTGGACGCCCATCACATGCCGCCATTGCGATGGAACTCGGTTATGATGCAGTACTGCTTAATACCGCAGTTGCTAAAGCAGGTGATCCTGTCTTAATGGCTGAAGCATTTTCTAAAGCTGTTCAAGCAGGACGTATGGGATATAAAGCTGGCATGATCGAAGCACGCAGTGTAGCAGTCCCTTCAACGCCAATCATTGGAAAAGCAGTATTTTCATGAAACTGGATCCATTTTACCTCATCGTTGATAACGCTGATTGGATTGAACGTTTGCTTCCTCTTGGTATCAAGCTCGT
Source organism: Bartonella sp. CL70QHWL (assembly GCF_042194855.1). Taxonomy (NCBI): domain Bacteria; kingdom Pseudomonadati; phylum Pseudomonadota; class Alphaproteobacteria; order Hyphomicrobiales; family Bartonellaceae; genus Bartonella; species Bartonella sp. CL70QHWL. The sequence goes on from NZ_JBHINJ010000002.1 coordinate 69,471, forward strand.
ACAATTGCGTATGAAACATGAAAATCAACAAATAATCCGTCAACATATCAAGCGTGCAAAAAACATATGCAATAAATTGGGAGCACAATTAATTATTAATGATCATTGGGAAATAGCAATTGATGAAAAGTGCAATTTTATTCATCTGGGACAAGAAGACCTGAGCAATGCTGATCTTCACGCAATTCGTAAAAGTGATATAAAAGTTGGTCTTAGTACACATGATGAACATGAATTGGATACCGCACTCTCTGCTAATCCTGAGTATATTGCACTTGGTCCTATTTATCCGACAATCTTAAAAAAAATGAAATGGATGCCGCAAGGATTAGAGAAAATCAAACAATGGAGAAAGCGGATTGGTGCTTTACCTTTGGTGGGTATTGGTGGTTTAACACCAGAACGCGCAGTTGGTGTTTTAAAAGCAGGAGCAAATAGTGCTGCTGTTGTGACTGATATTATCCTCCATAAAAAACCTGAAGAGCGTGTACAGCAGTGGATAAAAGTGACACAAACATGGCGTTGATACCTTCCATTCTTATTGTTGCGGGCACTGATCCAACAGGAGGTGCTGGTATTGTTCGTGATATAGAAACCTCTGCGCATTTTCAAATAAAAGCAAATTTAGCAATTACTTGTGTTAACGTACAAGATGATAATCGCGTTGTCGAAATCATTCCAATGCGTGGAGACCTCGTCGCTGCGCAAATGCGTGCTGCCCTAGAAGCAAATCCAATAAGCGCAATAAAAATCGGTATGACGGGGACAAAAGCAATTATAGCAGCAATCTGTAACGTACTCAAAGACTATCCCCATGTTCCAGTTATTTTGGACCCTGTACTTGTCGCTTCATCAGGAGGAAAACTAATAACGGAAACAATCATCGACACTATGATCGATAAACTGCTTCCTCATGTTGATCTTTTAACACCGAATAGAGAAGAACTCGCTCTTCTTAGCCAAAGTCCATTGGCATCTCATGATAAGCAAGCAATACAACAAGCAAAAAAACTTTTGTCATTGGGAGCTCGCTCTATTTTAGTAAAAGGGGGACATGCGGAGGGGCCTCTTGCAATTGATAGCTTCATTGACAAAACTGAAGTCATAAATATCTCTACTCCACGTTTAAAAGGAACAATGCGAGGAACAGGTTGCATTCTCTCAAGCGCTATTGCAGCGCATTTAGCATTAAATGAACCTCTCATTTCAGCGGTAAAAAAAGCAAAAGAATATATCCACACATTGCTTTTAACCCATTGTAAAAATAGTTTATAACGTCTTAGTATTTTTCTCATATAAAATTAATATTTATATATTCATTAATATATTTATTTTTTAATAAAAATTATTTAAAAAATATAATAATAAAAAAAAATATACTTTATTTTATAAATAAAATACTACAAAAGTAACTTTCATTAAGTATTAAATATATAATACAATGATAACAAATATTATAACACCACTTGCATTCAGTAAAAAAATCTTTTATTATGAATGAGTTTAGTCTGTTTAAAAAGTTGAAATAGCGCAATTTAAACAAATTGTACATTTAAAGATGTATATAATCGCGAACACTCGCATTTTACGATTTGCCTTTTTTGTGAAAAGAGAGAATCCTATCAGCGTTCTTATACATTAATGGCTAGCGAATACATTTAATAAAACTTGAAGGATAATTTTGTTTGATCTATAATCGCTAGATCATTAGAAAAAGTAAAATGTTAAATCAAACGCCGTGCTCAATTTCCTATGAAGAACTCTTAAACTTTTATAAAGAAAGTGGTGCGGATGCCGTTCTGACGGATTTCCCTATTGATCGTTTTAAGCAGTCTGCTTGTTCAGAGAGAAAATTAATATCTGTCGTGAACATTTCTCATAATCAACAAGCATCTCCCAAAACATCTCCAACCGTAAAATTAGATCATCATCAGCTGCATAACTCTAGGACTATACAAAATGAATCCACAGCTATAGAGAGTGCAAAAAGTGCCAAGACACTTGATGAATTAAAATCTGCTCTCCTTGCATTTAATGGCTGTTCATTAAAATTGACAGCAAAAAATACCTGTTTTTCAGATGGAACAGCAGGAAGCCCCCTAATGCTTATAGGCGAAGCACCAGGACGAGACGAGGATATACAAGGAATTCCTTTTGTGGGAAAAGCCGGGATGTTGCTTAATAAAATCCTCGCATCAATTGGCTTAACAAGAAATAATGTTTACATTGCCAACACTATTCCTTGGCGTCCACCAGGAAATCGTACACCAACACCAAGAGAAGTTGCCTTGTGCCGCCCTTTTATTGAACGGCACATTTATTTAGCGCGTCCTCGTGTTCTTATAGCACTGGGAGGTGTTGCTGCACAGTTTCTTACTGGATCTCAAAATGGGATTATCCGAACAAGAGGGAAATGGCATATCTATGAAAGCGAGGATAATATAAAAATACCTGTTATGCCAACTTTCCACCCAGCCTACCTTCTTAGAACCCCTAGTCAAAAGAAGCTTACATGGATAGACTTCTTAGAAGTAAAAAATCGCCTCGACAGCCTTTTGTAATTCTTTAATCCTATCTTGCTTCTAAAATTAACACACCCTTCTTTAACTCTTAAAATACAAATGGGAAAAAACTATGAAACAGCCAATAACATCTATTTATCGTTTGGAAGACTACCAACCAACCCCTTACGTTATCCCTAAAACACAACTTTCTTTCCAATTGGCACCGACAAAAACCTATGTTACAGCCATATTGTCTATTGAATCCCGTCACGATACAAAAGAATTAACACCTCTTGTTCTTTCTGGTGATGATCTTACTTTAATTTCCGTTTCTATTAATGATGAGATATTAGCCCCAAACACTTATAAAGTGACGCCTTCACGTTTAGAAATTACAACGCCACCAACGGCTCCTTTTACATTGAAATTGGTTACAGAACTGAATCCTGAAAGCAACCGCCAACTTATGGGGCTTTACCTTTCAAATGGTGTTTATTGCTCACAATGCGAATCGGAAGGTTTTCGTCGTATTACTTATTTTTACGACCGCCCAGATGTTCTTTCTACCTATAGAGTGAAAATTGAAGCAGATTCCCAAACAATCCCAATCTTGCTTTCCAATGGTAATCTGGTGGAAACAGGAACTTTAGAGAATAATCGCCATTTTGCCATTTGGGAAGATCCTTATCCCAAACCATCTTATCTCTTTGCTTTAGTAGGTGGAGATCTTGATAAGTTAGAAGACCATTTTACAACTGTATCTGGACGACGTATTGAGCTTGGTATCTATGTAGAAAAAGGAAAAACCGAACGCGCAACCTATGCAATGGATGCTCTTAAACGTTCCATGCGTTGGGATGAACAATGTTTCGGACGCGAATATGATCTTGATGTTTTCAATATTGTTGCTGTGTCCGACTTTAACATGGGAGCAATGGAAAACAAAGGCCTTAACGTTTTTAATGATAAATATGTTCTTGTCGATCCTGAAACAGCAACCGATCAGGATTATAGAAATGTTGAACGTGTCATTGCACATGAATATTTCCATAATTGGAGCGGTAATCGTGTTACCTGTCGCGATTGGTTTCAACTCTGTTTAAAAGAAGGATTCACTGTTTATCGTGATCAGGAATTTTCATCAGATCAAAATGTACGCAGCCTACAGAGAATTGAAAATGTAAAAGCATTAAAAGCAACGCAATTTGCAGAAGACGCAGGACCTCTTGCGCATCCTGTACGTCCTCGTCAATATAGCCAAATTAATAATTTTTACACCACAACTGTTTATGAAAAAGGTGCTGAAGTTGTTCGCATGATACGAACTATTTTAGGTCCTATTCTGTTTCGTAAAGGCACTGATCTTTATTTTCAACGTCATGATGGACAAGCTTGTACAATTGAAGATTTTATTACCTGTTTTGCTGAAGTGTCTGGTCAAGACTTCTCCCAATTCATGCTATGGTATGAACAGGCAGGAACACCCAATGTAGAAATCGATAGTCATTATAGCGATGGTGTTTTAACAATTCATGCAAAGCAACATATTCCCGCAACCCCACAACAAAATACAAAAAAGCCCATGCTTATCCCTATCGTATTTGGCTTGTTAGGACCTAACGGAGAAAACCTCACCTATGAAGCAGATACAGATATTCAATCAGATGTTATGCTTTTATCCAAGGAAAGCCAAACGTTTACATTAAAGGGACTGCGTGAAAAACCCGTTTTATCACTGCTGCGGGACTTTTCAGCACCAATCATTCTACACACTCCATTCAATGAAAGAGAACTTATTTTTCTTGCACAACATGATGACAATCACATCAATCGCTGGCAATCTCTTAATCATTTAATGACGCAAGCTTTGATTCAAAGCATTCAAGATAAAACACAAGAAAAAGCAACTCTCTCTTCTGCTTTGCTAAAGCTGATTGAAACGATCATAACAGATGAAACCTTAGAGCCTGAATTTCGTGCCTTCTGTTTAAATTTACCTAGTGAAGTTGAGCTTGCTCATACAATCGGTAAAAATATTGACCCAGATCGTATTCATTATGTCCGCAATCAGTTTTTAGCTTCACTTGCACAAACTCATCAAGAGCTCTTAACAAAATTCTATGGACAAATGCAAACCCAAGAGCCCTATTCACCAAACACTGCACAAGCTGGAAAACGAGCATTAAAGAATATCATACTGGATTACCTTTCCATTGCTGAAGCTAATCCAAATCGAGCTGCTATACAATATGCAACAGCTGATAATATGACTGACCGTATGGCTAGTATCGCTGTTCTCGTGAAGCGTTTTAATGAAAGTGAGCAGGCACAAAATGCCTTAAATGATTTTGAAAACCGCTATCGGCATGACCCTTTGGTCATGGATAAATGGTTTTCTATTCAAGCAATGGTTGCTGGCACATCAACACTCGAGAATGTTCAAAAGCTCATGCAACATCCGCTTTTTTCACAAGATAATCCTAATCGTGTACGTTCCCTAATCGGTGTTTTTGCCTCTAACAATCTCACGGGCTTTAATAGGATGGATGGAGCGTCTTATCATTTTCTTTGCCAAGTCATTTTGGAAATTGACAAAAAAAATCCACAGCTTGCTTCACGATTATTAACAATGATGCGCTCTTGGCGACAATTAGAACCTATTCGACAACAAAAACTTGAAACTGAATTAAAAATGATTGCTGTTGCGCCAAAATTATCAAGCGATGTTGCTGATATCATTAATCGTCTGCTCACTTAAAACAAAAAATTATTTTAAATCAATATGCTATAATATTTTTTAAAATAAATTCTATAAACTATTCGATCATCATTAAACCTATAAACAGGTAATCTAAGCCTGTTTATAGGTCACGTTTAAAGTGCTTTTTTCTTTTCATATTCCAAAATTATAAAAGTAAAATTATTTTTTTAAAAAAAAGACTGGACAGAAGACTCCTGTTTTGATTCATTGCACTCGATGGGGTTACTATGAATATCGAAGCAGTTTTTAAATCACATTATTCCAGAATTAAAGGAACGCGAGATGGCTAAATTGGACGCATATAATGCGCCAAGGGAGGTGTATGCTGATTCAAAATCAAGCGCTCAAAGTCGCAAGGAGCGGACAGAGCGTACCAATCTGTTTTCTGGTCCTGCCTATCAAAAACTTCTTTTTATTGAACCTTGGCTGCGACGTTCACTCCCATTTGTAATTCTTGCATTTCTTGTTACGCTAGCAGCGATCCGTTTCCTATCAATCTATGATTGGCGCAACACAATTGATAAAAACACGCATTCTACCATCACTCTCTTAGCTTCTCATATTACCAATACGATTGACCGTGACTTACTTGCAGCCACTCGACAAGGAAAAACTGCTGTTCTTTCTCATAATCATTTACAAAATATCCTGACTAATTTTCGTAACAAAGGTCTTATAAAAACCAGCGCTGTTATTGCTATTGTCGATCAAAAAGGCAATGTCCTAGCTTCATCAAGTTCCGAGATTGTCTTAGGAAAACCCTTACAGGATTTTACCTCTGAAAGCATTGCTTTACAAGCTCTAGGAAAACATGCTGGAATCATGAAAATTACAATAGGAAAAGATATTCCTGCTCTCGCTTCCTTTCAGCAAACAGAAAATGGACAATATGGGGTATTCATCAGTGAAAAAATGCAACATATTTACATGGAATGGCGGAAAGCTCTCTCGTTAAATATAACCATGTTTATTGGAACTAGTGGCGTTATCCTCGCTCTTCTTTATGCTTATTACAACCAAATTGTACGAGCACGCAAAACAGATCTTGTTTCAGAAAAAATTCAAAACCGTATTGATATGGCAATGATGCGTGGACGCTGTGGACTATGGGATTGGAATATGGCAAGTGGACGTGTCTACTGGTCACGAGCAATGTACGAAATGCTCGGCTATGTCCCTCAAGATGCACTGCTCTCAATTTCCCAAATTAGCGCCATTATCAATCCAAATGATGCGAATTTTTTTGATCTTGCTCAGGAATTAATGAGCGGTAAAAAGAAGCATATCGATATTAACGTTCCTATGCGTCATGCTGATGGTCATTATGTATGGATGCGCATTCGTGCCGAAGTTACTGAAGAAGAAGAACCCCATTTGGTTGGTATTTCCTTCGATATTAGTGAACAGCAACAATTGGCTGAACAAACAGCGCAAGCCGACCTTCGTATCCGTGATGCGATTGAAAACATTTCAGAATCTTTCGTTTTGTGGGATGCTGAAGGACGTTTAGTCATGTCCAACAGCAAATTTTGCGAATATGCCGCTATTCCTAAACAAATTCTCCAATCAGGTATCCAACGTGCAACGGTCGAAGCCATGGCACGCCCTGCACTCAGTGAATATCCCCTTAAAGATGATGGTACTGGTAACTTAACCAGTATTCGCCAAACGGCAGATGGTTGTTGGCTCAAAATTAACGAACGACGAACCCAAGATGGAGGATTGGTTTGTATTGGTACTGACATTTCTGAGCTTAAACAACAACAGGAAAAATTTGAAGACAGTGAAAGGCGTCTTTTTTCTTTCATTCAAGAACTCAAGCGCGCGCGAGGGAGTGCTCAACAACGCGCAACAGAAGTTGAAAAACTTAATAAAAGTTTGAAAGCAGAAAAAGAACGCGCCGAAAGTGCTAATAAGGCTAAATCAGAATTTTTAGCCAATATGTCTCATGAATTGCGCACGCCTCTGAATGCTATTCTTGGTTTTTCAGATATCATGTTGCAATCGACTTTTGGTCCTCTTGGTTCACAACGCTATAAGGAATATATGCATGATATTTACAATTCAGGAACCCATCTTCTAACCCTTATCAATGACATCCTTGATATGTCAAAAATCGAAGCAGGAAGATTTACGCTTGATTGTAAAAATACCGATCTTGAGCCCATCATTAGTGAAGCAGTACGAACACTAACACCTCAAGCTCAAGAAAAAAATATTGTTGTTACAACAAACATTACCCCAGAACTTCATGCTGAAGTTGATGGTCGTGCAATGAAACAGATTTTCCTTAATCTCATCTCTAATGCCGTTAAATTTACGCCTTCTGGCGGAAATATTGACGTCTGCGCTTTCAAGAAAAAAAATAACCTTATTTTTAAAATTACAGATACAGGCGTTGGTATTCCCCAATCAGCAATTAAAAAACTTGGGCAACCTTTTGAACAAGTCGAAAATCAGCTCACTAAATCTCATACGGGCTCAGGTCTTGGATTAGCCATTTCACGCTCCTTGCTAGAACTCCACAAAGGAAAACTTGAAATTACTTCAAAAGAAATGAAAGGAACAACTGTAACGATTATAATGCCCATCACACAAAGTTAAATTTTTCTATTTTGTTCCCGTTGTAGTAAAATCTGTTTCCGTTTTTCCCCCCAACGATACCCTGAAATAAAACCATTTTTACGCACAACACGATGACACGGAATGATAATAGCCAATTCGTTACGTGCACAGGCATGAGCAACGGCACGAAAAGCTTTCGGCATACCAATACGGCATGCTAAGATCTCATATGAAATTGTTTCACCACATGGTATATCACATAATACTGCCCATACTTGTCGTTGAAAAACTGTACCATTTATATCTAAGGGAAAATTATATTTTTTTACCAGCTTAGGTGTTTCTATCATGGCTATAATATGGGCAACTTCTCTCTTAAATGTATTGTCACCTACAACTTGTTGTGCATCACCAAAGCGTATCGTAAACTCCTGTAATAATTGCTCTATAGTGTCTCCTAACGCTATATGACAAATCCCTTTTTGAGACCTAGCCACCAAAAGCTTTCCTATTGATACATCTTTCAGACAGAATACTCTCGTTTGGGAAATATTCAGCATTTTAGCCTTCTTTATATTTTAAATAAGTCTTGAACATCATCCATAAAGTAAAAGGAGAGTATTCACTATCTTTAAAAAACAAACAAAATCATTCTGAAATTATATCCTTAGCCATTGTATTAAAATACACTCTCACCCTTTTATGAAATGGAAAGATACATAGATTGACTGTCTTCCTACCCTAAAACGGAAACTTCGACCAGAACCGGATCTATCAACAATCTTGCTTTTTATATAACAGATTCCAATTGAAACCATTTGATATGGTTTATTTCATAAGCTCTCTACAGACAAATCCTGCTCTGAATTCTATCATACACTCTAATAAAAACACCTTAATGTAGTAAATTTTCATACCTTATATCACAACTCTAAACGGCAGTATTTTACGGAACAACACGATAAGCTTCCCATTTTATTTTACGAAATCCCATCGAACCATAAATAATAGCTTATGTTTTACAAGCAACAGAAAAAGCGCGTGCTCTCTTAAGCAAAAAACGTCATAAAACACAAAGAAAGTATGCCGGCAATGGATTGGAAAGATGTCTCGGCTTTTTATGCTCCACAGTATGCTTGAATATTCTAATTTGTTGGAGCACTGTTATTATTTTTTATCAAAGGTCATACTTTTGATAAACTGACGAGATGACTCAACTCAAAAAAGAAATTTATCTTCAATTTTATGAAAAAAAGCATGGAAAAGGTATTTTAATGCTTACTTTCTTTGTCACTTAACTTATAAAATGACGGTAGCCTCAGAACTAAAATATTTTGCCCGCAACAATCGCACACAGATATTTGTCATAGGAAAAAGCCATGCCCAAACGCACAGATATAAAATCTATTCTTATCATCGGAGCAGGACCTATTATCATTGGTCAGGCATGTGAATTTGATTATTCAGGCACTCAAGCCTGTAAAGCATTAAAAGAAGAAGGTTACCGAATTATTTTGGTAAATTCTAATCCTGCCACGATTATGACAGATCCAGATCTAGCTGATGCAACTTATATAGAGCCCATTACTCCTGAAATAGTTGCCAAAATTATTGCTCACGAGCGTCCCGATGCCCTTTTGCCCACTATGGGAGGACAAACAGCCCTCAATACTGCTTTATCATTAAAGCGTATGGGTATTTTAGACCGCTATCATGTTGAAATGATAGGAGCCAATGCTGATGCTATTGATAAAGCTGAAGATCGTGCTTTATTCCGCCAAGCGATGGCAAAAATCGGTTTGGAAACGCCACGCTCTATGTTAGCCAATGCAACAGAACTGAAAGAAGAAAATCGCCAACAACACGCAAAAACGTGTGCTGAACTTAAAGCAAAACTTTCTGGTGCTGCGCTTGACAAAGCACTCGAAGAACTTGAGCGCAACTGGCGACATACCGAAGCTGATCGCAAACAACATTATATCGCTCATGCAACAGCAAAAGCAGTTCAAGCTCTTGATGTTGTTGGGCTTCCAGCTATTATTCGTCCTTCATTCACCCTTGGTGGAACTGGTGGTGGAATCGCTTATAACCGCTCTGAATTCTATGAAATTATTGAACGTGGGCTTGAAGCTTCACCAACAACAGAAGTATTAATTGAAGAAAGTGTTTTAGGGTGGAAAGAATATGAGATGGAAGTTGTTCGTGATAAGAACGACAACTGTATCATCGTTTGTTCTATTGAAAACATTGATCCAATGGGGATTCATACCGGTGATTCGATCACTGTAGCACCTGCTCTCACCTTAACCGATAAAGAATATCAATGTATGCGTAATGCTTCGATTGCTGTTTTGCGCGAAATTGGTGTTGAAACGGGGGGATCCAATGTACAGTTTGCTGTCAATCCTGAAAATGGGCGCCTCATTGTTATTGAAATGAATCCGCGTGTTTCTCGCTCTTCAGCGCTTGCCTCAAAAGCAACGGGGTTTCCCATTGCCAAAGTAGCGGCTAAACTGGCTGTTGGTTATACACTTGATGAATTAAAAAATGATATCACGGGTGGTGCAACACCAGCATCATTTGAACCTTCTATTGACTATATTGTGACAAAAATTCCTCGTTTTGCGTTCGAAAAATTTCCCGGTTCATCACCTGTCCTCACAACTGCGATGAAATCTGTAGGAGAAGTCATGGCAATTGGACGCACTTTTCAAGAATCGTTACAAAAAGCACTCCGTGGACTTGAAACAGGGCTTACGGGTCTTGATGAAATTGTGATTCCAGAGCATGCTGAAGGTGATGAAAAAAGTTCTATACGCTCAGCCATTGCCATACCAAGCCCTGATCGTCTACGCTATATTGCTCAAGCCATGCGCACAGGCTTACCCTTAAATGAGATTCACCAAATTAGCAAAATTGATCCGTGGTTTTTAGAACAAATAGCCTCCATCATTGAAATGGAGCAGCGTATCCGCATTCATGGATTACCCCAAGACGCAGATAATTTACGTATGTTAAAAGCTATGGGCTTTTCAGATGCGCGATTAGCCTCCCTTACAGGGAAAGAACCGGATTATATCGCTGCTTTACGTAAATCACTGAATGTTAAACACGTCTTCAAACGGATTGATACTTGTGCCGCTGAATTTTCTTCTCCTACAGCCTATATGTATTCAACATATGAAGTTCCCTTTGCAGGTGTAGAGCACTCGGAAGCACACGTTTCTGAACGCAAAAAAATTGCTATTTTAGGCGGTGGACCAAACCGCATTGGGCAAGGTATTGAATTTGATTACTGTTGCTGCCACGCTGCTTTTGCACTGCGTGATGCAGGATTTGAAGCGATTATGATTAACTGTAATCCTGAAACAGTTTCAACCGACTATGATACCTCTGATCGCCTTTACTTTGAATCTTTAACAACAGAAGACGTTATCGCTATTTTAGAAGCAGAACAGGAAAAAGGAGATTTGGTTGGAGTCATCGTCCAATTTGGCGGACAAACACCCTTGAAATTGGCAAGCGCTCTAGAAAAACACAATATCCCCATCCTAGGTACTTCACCTGACGCTATCGACTTAGCAGAAGATAGAGACCGCTTTCAAAAACTGTTATTTAAACTTAATTTAACACAACCTCAAAATGGTATTGCCCACTCCATTGAACAAGCACGCCTCATTGCCCACGAACTAGGCTTCCCTTTGGTTGTACGTCCCTCTTATGTTTTAGGAGGACGTGCTATGCAAATTATTCGTGATGAACGTAGCTTACAAAATTATTTACTTGAGAGTGTCCCTGAATTAATTTCAGAAGATATCAAAGTCCGTTATCCTAACGACACAACAGGACAAATCAATATATTGCTTGGTAAAAATCCGCTTCTCTTTGATACCTATTTAACAGAAGCAATTGAAGTAGATGTTGATTGTCTATGTGATGGCAAAGAAACACTAATCGTTGGTATTATGGAACATATTGAAGAAGCTGGTATCCACTCTGGTGATTCAGCATGTTCTCTACCAGTCCATACGCTCTCAAATAAAATAGTTACTGAATTAGAGCGTCAAACCAAAGCATTAGCACAAGCACTTCATGTTCGCGGCTTAATGAATGTACAATATGCTATAAAAGATGACACCATTTATGTCTTAGAAGTCAATCCCCGTGCTTCACGTACTGTCCCATTTGTTGCAAAAACGATTGGTCGCCCTATTGCTAAAATGGCTGCACGTATTATGGCAGGAGAAACGCTTCATGATGCTCTTCAGGCTTATGGTGGATTACCTTCTTTGCAAAAAAAACAACATATTGCCGTCAAGGAAGCCGTATTTCCTTTTGCTCGTTTTTCAGGTGTTGATACACTTCTTGGTCCAGAAATGCGCTCAACCGGTGAAGTTATGGGACTTGACTATGAATTTTCGCTTGCTTTTGCTAAAGCCCAACTTGGAGCTGGTGTAAAACTCCCTAAAGAGGGAACTTTGTTCGTTTCTGTAAGAGATGAAGATAAAAAACGCATCTTAAATCCTGTAAAACGTTTAACTGAGCTTGGCTTTTCTGTTGTCGCCACAAGTGGAACACAAAAATTTCTCACCGAACACCACGTTGAAGCAAAAAAAATTAACAAAGTTCTAGAGGGACACCCCCATATTGAAGACGCTATTCGTAATCGCAAAATTCAATTGATTTTTAATACAACTAGCACGGCCAGTGCCATCTCAGATTCAAAATCATTACGTTATGCAGCCCTCATGCAAAATGTTCCCTATTATACAACAATAGCTGGAGCCGAAGCCGTTGTAGAAGCGATCAAAGCACTCAAAAAAAGGCGCCTTGAAGTACGTTCACTACAAAGTTATTTCAGTTGAATTTTTCTACTTAACAAAATGTACACTGTTTCCTTATTTTTTCTTTATATAAAAATTGATTAAGACTTGCTTTTTGTTCCAAAAACTTTTATAGAGGTTTCATCGAATTTTCGGTTACGTGACTTTCTTTCCTGTGCAATCTGCACTTTCGACGAAACTTCTCCCACCTAATTTCGATCTACAACCGTATTGAAGAAATGAAAGCTTCAATACTCAATATAATTATATATTCTAAGGAGTTTCCTATGTCTACAGGAACAGTTAAGTGGTTTAATACAACAAAAGGTTTCGGATTCATTCAACCTAGTGATGGTAGTGCAGATGTATTTGTACACATTTCTGCTGTCGAGCGTTCTGGTCTAAACAGTCTTAATGAAGGGCAAAAAATTTCTTATGATGTTCTTCAAGATCGTCGTTCAGGAAAATTTGCCGCTGGTAACCTTGCAGCCCTTTAAAGTTTAAATTCTGCAATATTTTATTTAAAAATCTTCGTCTGTAATGACGAAGATTTTTTTTATTTTGTATAAAGCATCATTTTACCTTGTTAACATAAAAGACTGCTTATCTCCTTTGCACAATTTATCAAACCTCCCTTATACTTCCTCAAAACTTTCATAAAATCTACAAAGAGATTATCTTGTGAAATCTCAAAAAAGAAGAATATAAAGCCCGTGTAAGAGTATTTTGGAAGTTTTTTATTGCATACAATATAATCTCTTATAGAATATCCTTAAAGCAATAACCATTTGTTGATATAATATAAGGATTTAAAATTATGGCTTTTATTGCCGACAAACTGTCTCTTATCAAACCTTCTGCAACAATAGCTGCTTCTCAAAAGGCCCGCCATTTAAAAGCATTAGGGCGCAATGTTATTGCTTTAAGTGCTGGAGAGCCAGACTTTGATACCCCAGAAAACATCAAAAACGCGGCTATTGAAGCTATTCGAAGAGGAGAAACAAAATACCCTCCCATATCTGGAATTCCAGAATTGCGCCAAGCAATTTCTGCAAAGTTTAAAAGAGAAAATAACCTTCTTTACCAACCAGAACAAATTATTGTTGGTACCGGTGGAAAACAAATTCTCTTTAATGCATTCATGGCAACTTTGAATAAAGGAGATGAGGTCATCATTCCATCCCCTTATTGGGTTAGTTATCCAGAAATGGTCGCACTCAACGATGGTAAGCCTGTCTTTTTAGAAACGAAAGCCGAATTTTCTTATAAACTCCAACCCCAAGAGCTAGAAGCTGCCATTACCCCCAAAACCAAATGGTTCATCTTTAACTCTCCTTCAAATCCATCAGGTGCTGCTTATACACATAATGAATTGAAAAAACTCACAGATGTTTTAGTAAAATATCCTCATGTTTATATCCTTTCCGATGATATATATGAACATCTCACATATGAGGGTTTTACCTTTGTTACTCCAGCTCAAGTAGAACCAGCGCTTTATGAGCGTACACTCACAATGAATGGTGTTTCTAAAGCCTATGCGATGACGGGATGGAGAATCGGCTATGCAGGCGGACCAAAAGAATTAATTAAAGCCATGGATACCATTCAAGGACAGCAAACATCTGGAACAAGTGTCATTTCACAATGGGCTGCGGTTGAAGCACTCAACGGGCCACAAGACTTTATTGCTAAAAATAAAAGTATTTTTCAAACACGCCGTGATCTCGTTGTCTCCATGCTAAATCAAGCTCCTGGCATTCACTGTCCAACGCCTGAGGGTGCTTTTTATGTTTATCCTTCTTGCTCCGGAATTATTGGAAAGAAAACACCTAACGGCCAATGTATTACCAATGATGAGGACTTCGCCATAGCGCTTCTAGAAACAGAAGCTGTTGCTGTCGTCCAAGGATCTGCTTTTGGACTTGGATCAGCTTTTCGTATTTCTTATGCAACATCAGAAGAATTACTTGAAGAAGCTTGTATACGTATACAGCGCTTTTGCAACAGTCTAATTTAAAATTTTTAAATATCATCTCTTGTGATTGTTTTTACCGAATGTCAGTATATCCGAGAAAATATCGGAAACTGTGTCATGGTCTAAATCTATCGATTCAGCAAAAATATCTATGAATAAACACAAAAATAGAGGCTGTAGATAAAGATCAAAAAAATCTAGCTATCAAATAAATGAATCGGTCTATTATCATAAGAGATGAAAAACCTATTCTGCTTTCTCCATTCAATTTATAACTCTAAAAAAGACCGAGCGCTTTTAAACACAATTGCCCTTATAATCAAAGGCCCTTACAATAAAATCTCTTCTATTTCTCGGCTTCTTCTTCGTCCTAAAATGAAGAAGAAGCCACCTCCCATCGTTGTGTAAGCAATCCAGTTTCCTTTAAGTTCTATCTAATAACTACTTGATTTACTTCATAGGCTTTATGAACAAGACCTGCCTTAAATATTCACCTCACACTCTAATAAAAAGCACTTCATGTATAAGGTTTTAAATATTTTATATCACACCCCTAAAAGACAGACTTTTATGGTATAACAGGATAAATCTCTCTTAAACTCCTCATTGAATTTTAGTATTCTTAAAAAATTGTTGGATATCCACAAGTTTCGAAATTTTTTCCTTATCATCTTCCCATATATTGCAATTTCTAAGGACTCTTTCAAAAATAATAAAAAAAAGCCGGACATATTGTCCGGCAAATTTGGAAAATCTTCAGAGATAAAATCAATCTGATAGATCTTCGTAAGGGAACACTCAAGAAAACGCACTGGGAGGCAACATAATCAAGAGATAGCATTCTATGTCATTTTATAAGCAAAAGCACAATAAAGACTTAAGCGTATCTGCTATGCAATAAACACATAGCTTTAAATTTGTCTCCATTATGTAGCACTCTCTTTAATTAAATATAAAAATGTAAGCTACACCATCACACGATTGTCCATTATATAATAGCTCTCACGTTTGCTAGCATTTGTAAAAAAACATTTATCCCTTTTTTCAAAAATATTTACCCGCGCAGACTCCCTCCACTTTTAATGTGCAACGAATAATTTTAATTGATTCAATATGAGCAAATTTGAAACGAAAGAATATTACGGGAGTCTCAAGTTGCAAAACAGCTAATTGTTCCTTATAAATTAAGACATTAATATTAAAAAGACCACTGACGAGCTTTTAAAAAAATATAATCTCGAAAAGCATTTAACCTTGCCAAATTCTTTAAATTATAAGGATAACAAAAAAAAGTATCAAAAGAAGGAATATCAACCATATCAGGAAAAAGACGCACCAAATGCTCATCATTATTGACGATATAATCAGGAAGCACAGCAATCCCAAGATCACGCATAAGCGCATTCTTTATTGAGATGATATTGTTGATTTGTAGAACTGAAACGCGCAATGATCCATCACTTCTACCAGCCTTTTCCAACCAATTTAAACCAGACAAATAAGGTGGAACAGGTTCACCGAACGAAATAATACGATGCTCATCGAGATCAGATAATTTTTCCGGCTTTCCATAATTTGCAATATACTTTTCCGAAGCATAAACATGCATATGAATTGTAAAGAGTTTTCTTTGTATAAGATCAGGTTGTTTGGGTTGATGTAAGCGAACAGCACAATCCGCATGACACATTGTCAAATCAAGCTCTTCATCGGAAAGCAAAAGCTGAACCTGCATATCAGGATAAAGACTAAGAAATTCTGGCATACGCTCTGCAATCCACCCTGCCCCCATTCCAAAGGTCGAGGTCACACGCAAGTGCCCCGTTGGTTTTGCATAGCTTTCACTTAATTGCAAACGCACACTTTCAAGCTTCATCAAAACATCATGAGCTGTACGATAAAGAGTTTCTCCCTGTTCTGTAAGAATCAAACCACGCGCATGACGTTGAAATAAGGATACCCCAACCTCTTGTTCTAAAGCCGAAACCTGTCGTGAAACGGCTGATTGAGATAAATGAAGTTTTTGAGCAGCATGCGTAAAAGATCCCGCTTCTGCTGCAGCGTGAAAAACCCTTAACTTATCCCAATCCAACGGTGGCGCCACAATTAATTCTACCTCTATATTCTCTATTTTCTCAATGAGTTACTAACGCTTGGATATATCCAAAAACCGTTCTGCTTCCAACGCTGCCATACATCCTCTTCCCGCAGCTGTTACAGCTTGGCGGAATGTTTCATCTGTCACATCCCCAGCAGCAAAAACACCAGCAATGCTTGTTGCTGTTGAGTCCGGTGCTGTCCATAAATAGCCGCCTCGTTTTTGTTTCAGCTGTCCTTCAAACAGAGAAACAGCAGGATCATGCCCAATGGCAATAAATATGCCCTCTGCATTCACTTTCATCTCATGACCTGTCTTAACATTTTTCAGACGTGCCCCTGTTACAACAGCGCCCATTGCCCCCTGTGCTGGCAGCCCCAGAATTTCTTCGACCACATGATCCCAAAAAACACGCACATTATTACAAGCCAGCAACCTATCTTGCAAAATTTTTTCTGCCCGAAACTGCCCCCGCCTGTGAACCACGCTTACACTCTTAGCCAAATGCGATAAATAAAGTGCTTCTTCAACAGCCGTATTTCCTCCTCCCACGACAATAACGTCCTTATCACGATAAAAAAAGCCATCACATGTAGCACAAGCGGAAACACCTCCGCCCATAAAGGTCTGTTCACTTTCTAAACCAAGCCAGCGTGCTTGAGCTCCTGTTGCAATAATCAGTGCATCACAAGAATATTGTGTTCCTGAATCCCCATATAAGACAAAAGGATACTTCAACAAATCAGCCTTTATAATTGTATCATAGACAATTTTTGTCCCCATATTCTCAGCTTGTTTTGCCATTTGTTCCATCAACCATGGTCCTTGAATGGGATCTGCAAAACCTGGATAATTCTCAACATCAGTTGTAATTGTTAATTGTCCACCCTGCTGCAAGCCCGTCACCAAAACCGGCTTAAGCATTGCTCTTGCTGCATAGATCGCCGCTGTATAACCAGCCGGACCTGAGCCAATAATCAGCAGACGAATATGCGATTGCACCATTAAATCCCCTTCACTTTATTATAAATTAATTATTCTATAAATGATAACGGAATGCAGCCTTTTAAAAAAATATTTTTCAAGAGCCCTAATTATGTTATGTATACTTCTTTTCAAGTTTTATGAAAAGGTCTGATTACTAATTCATCAAGGCACGCTAATGTTAAGAATTAATCCTTATCCTATAAAGAGAAAAATGTAACTTCTTATGAGCACAAAACCATAATAAAAAGAGATACAAAGATAGGGAACGATCATTTTTCAATTTATTATCAATGTCTGTGCACGTTTTGCCTTAATCATGGGAGGAGCAATGCTTTTGCCAATTTTTGTGGATTTGCACGACAACAATCGTAATTGGATAAGCTTTCTCTATTCTTGTGCCATAACCACCATGTTAGCAACGCTGATTCTTTTAGCAACTAAGGGAGCTACTTGTCGCTTTTCAGCACGGCTTGGCTTTATGCTCACTGTTTGTCTTTGGCTTACAGGAAGCATCGTAGGTGCCTTACCTCTTTATCTTTCTCCTCTTCCCATCTCTCTAGCAGGAGCCATTTTTGAATCTGTTTCTGGAATTACAACAACAGGCTCCACAGTCCTTTCTGATCTTGATAATTTATCGCGAAGTATTTTATTATGGCGTTCTCTTATATGCTGGATTGGGGGCATTGGTTTTATCGGTTTAGCCCTCTTAATTTTGCCTTCACTGCGTGTGGGTGGCGTGCGACTTTTTCATATGGAATCATCTGATAAATCTGAAAAAATATTGCCTCGCATCAACCAAATTGCTAACGGAATTATCATCGCTTATGTTGGGTTAACATTGGCTTGTATGCTTTCTTATTTTGCTGCAGGCATGAATTTATTTGATGCCATTAACCATGCAATGAGTACAGTAGCAACAGCTGGTTTTTCAACGCATGATGCTTCTTTTGGCTATTTTTCTGATAAACCAGCCATCTTAATTATTTCAACAATCTTCATGTTGCTTTCTGCTTTACCCTTCGTACTTTATGTTAAATTAGTCCTTCCTGGACACTCCAAACGCTTCCTTGACCCACAAGTGATTGTTTTTCTCCATATCGTTCTCCTTTTCAGCTTTGCTTTAGCGGCATGGCTACGGTTTTATGATCATCGCGCGTTCCACTTGATTTTCCTTGATGTCATTTTTCACCTTTCATCCATTATTAGCACCACAGGTTATAGCGCTGAAGATTATCAACTTTGGGGACCGTTTGCGCTTGGAATTTTCTTCATTGTTTCTTTTACAGGCGGATGTGCTGGTTCTACTTCTGGTGGCATGAAAATCAATCGCCTCATTATTCTTTGGCGTATTACACAAACAAATATAGAAAAACTTCTTTCTCCTAATGTCGTTGTAAAAGCGCGCTACGATCACTCAAATATATCAAATGATGTTGCTCAAGCCGTTTTGTTTTTTGTCTGTCTTTATATGTTTTGCCTTGTTATCGGCACTGCACTTTTGCTTACAACCGGTCTTGACTTTACCTCTGCCTTTACGGGGGTCTTAACCGCACTTTCAAATGTTGGTCCAGGCTTTGGAGATATTATTGGCCCCACTGGTAATTTCTCTACAATCAACGACCATGCTTTATGGATTTTAAGTTTTCTAATGTTAGCTGGACGCCTTGAAATCATAACAATATTCGTCCTTTTTATTCCCGCTTTCTGGCGTGAACAATTCTAATGCAGAGAGTATTTTATTCTACCATGATAAAAAATTTACAAGATAAAAAGGTGTGAACAGTATGCATCATAATATTCACCCCTTACTCAATCCACTGAAGATTTTCTAAAATTCTATACAAATCATCATATCAATGATATAAAAATAATTCAACAAAAACAATCAAATACCAATATTTTCAAAGTCATAACATATAAAGCTTCACTTTATTGATCTTCTTTATCAAATAAAGTGGACGCATAGAACATTCTTTTTTACGAATAATCTCTCATGCAAAAAATATGAATATTTACTGATAAAAGTGTTTTTTCTCTTTAATAGAGTTACCTCCTTATAGAAAAAAATGCTATTATATTACGAACTCACAAGCTTATAAAAAAACATCTCACAGTACTCATCACCCCCATTCCACGACAGCCTTCATGAAAGATATAAAATGGTCACCATCATTTTTACTTAAATAACAATAAGGTGCAAGTCGGTACTACAAAATAAGATATAAATTAGTACCACCATATTATTTCTGTTAATGTCGTAACAGCTTGCATTTCAGACAATTTATAAGAAATCTCTTTACACCTTGTCTTCAATAGTTTTTATCCACCACATGCCTTCTTCCGATTGTGATGTGCTAGAGGATAGCTCTCATTGATTTAATATCAACAGATTTGACATAAGAAAATCTTACGGTACTCAAAGCTCTTATTCAAATTAAAAAGGTAAATTATCTATAAAAATCATATATATTGATCTTAAATCCATCTTATTATGAATTTATTGAAAATATGTACGACTATTTTATTCATGGAGATAGCATCATTATCTTTTTAAGAAAAGAAAACGTTTTTTTGCTATCTATTTAAGTCTTACAAAACGAACAATATCAGTACGACACCGTATAAGATAGTGCATAAATCCCCAGACTTGAGTTAAAGCATTATTTTCTTATTCTAAAATATCAATGAATAAAAGTAGCTTTCCTCTCTCCTAGTATGCTTTATCATAAACTACATATCGCTCTCAAGCGTATACATTTTTAATCTTTTATCCAAAATTTTGGGAACTTTTTATAGTGTTCTACTAAAGACAATATAAATTTTGTAAAATAACATTTATATCATTGAGCTGTTTTCTTGATGACTATGAAAAACCTTTAAGGAAAATACTTTTTATCATCCCTCAAGAAGATTTTTGATATCATATCAAAGTGTTTTTTCCGCAAACAGTTCTTTGTAAACACTTTCAATCTTGCTTGCCTCTTTTTCCAAAGGAAAGTGAGTACGAACATGGGTTAAAGCTTTCTTTCCGGCTGCCAATGTTTTTTCCACATCAGAAAAATAAGGTTCAATTGCTGCGGTTAAAGCCGAACCATCTCCTGCTTTTACAACTGTTCCTGTCGCTTCTACAACCAATTCTTTATAAGCTCCTGCATCACTCGTTACAACCGCAACCTGTGATGCCATTGCTTCTAATGGCGTTAAACCGAAACCTTCTGTACGAGAAGGTGCAACATAAAGTGTTAAACGACGATACCACAAAGGGATGTCCAGAATCTCACCAAGAAAAATAATGCGATCATCCAGACCAGCTTTAGCAATCTTTTGGCGTAACTCTTTTTCAAAATGATAATATTGCTCTGTCGTACGACCAGCGATAAGTGCTGTCCATTCGGGGTAATCAGGCAATAATGCTATCATGGCATCAACAAATAAATCTGTTCCCTTTGAGTAGCGCAGACGCCCAAAACATCCTACCGCATATTTTCCTGGAAATCCTGTCGAAGAAAAGCAATCATCAAAAGTCTGTGGTGGAGTAAAACGCCTCACATCCACCCCATGCATAATAACCTTATGAGGCACTTCTAGATAAGCGCCCGTACGTGTACTGGTAGCTATAACCCTATCCATACAGCGAATCAACCATTTGGTAAAAGGCTTATGATGACGTTGTGAAGCCGAAGTAAAGATGAGTTTAAGCTTCATTCGCAAAACATCGCGTAAAAAGATCCCACAAAGCATCTCAATATTGCGTCGTGCATGCCAAATACGAAATGGCTTCCCTTTCGGACTTTTCCAAAGTCCGAAAAGGTCCCTAAAGGCAAGAGCCGGTAAAGTTTGTGGTAAACCAAACCCCAAAGTGGATATACGTATACCCTGTTCGCGTTGCATTGGAATAAGCTGAATAATCGTAGATGTTACTCCCGACAAACGCCTTTTAAAGTGAGGCGCAATAACCTCAGTTTCGTCCAAAGATACACGCATAATAATCCATATGTTATTTAGATGTACTGAACCTTAATGATCTCATAATTATGCGCACCACCTGGTGCATTCACCTCAATCACATCACCTTCTTGCTTGCCAATAAGTGCACGTGCGATAGGCGAAGAAATAGAGATTTTACCAACCTTTACATCAGCTTCTTGATCTCCTACGATCTGATACACTTTTTTTTCTTCAGTGTCCTCATCCAAGAGTTTAATGGTTGCGCCAAATTTTATTTTGTCACCTGAAAGACGCGAGACATCTATAACTTCTGCTCGCGCGATATAATCTTCAAGCTCATTTATACGCCCCTCATTATGACTTTGCGCTTCTTTAGCTGCGTGATACTCAGCATTTTCGGATAAATCACCATGCGCACGCGCTTCAGAAATTGCTTCAATAATTCGCGGACGCTCCTGTTGTTGACGCCAACGCAACTCTTCTTTAAGACTCTCAAAACCAGCTGTAGTCATCGGAACTTTTTCCATAATCCGTCCCTTTCTATTACACGGAAGGTTTAATAAAAATACAAAAAACGGCTTCCAAAATTACTTTTGGAATCCGAAAACTACGATCTTTTTTATTATATAGTACAGTATCGCTGTTTTCCATACAAAAATAAATAAAGGAAACAAAACATGCACAAATAGTGATTAAAACATCTCATTTTGGTGTTTAAAACGTTAAACTTCACTATTCTCTTTAAAGTGTCCTAAAGAAGAAAGAATTGTATTTTTTTCTGTTTTATCATAATCTAGTAAAAGAAATCATATGGGATATGAAGAGAGAAGGATAGAAAATCTCTAAAGAAATTCTTTACAGAAAAATGAAAAAAATCGTCATTTTTTTTATGTTTGGCTCTTTCTTTTTAGCCACAACAATATCAGAGGCAGCAGATGCTTTTGTTACGAGAAATCTTAATTTTAGAACAGGTCCCAGCACTCAGTATGCGCTTTGCGGCTTAATCTCTGCTGGAGAATTGGTTTTTGTTAAAAACTGTGAAGGAAATTGGTGCCATATCCGATATAACACTCAAATAGGTTGGGTGTCATCTCGTTATCTTTCATTTAAAGATGGAAACGATCTTTATCACACATATACAATGTCTTTAGTGCCCAAACATACCGATTATTCTCCATAACAGCCATAATAACTTATGCCCTCTTGAATATCATCATGGCAAAAATGCAATAGTGTCCACGAACAACCACAAATATACCCCCTCCAAAGAAATACTTCAAAGAACTCGTCTCATGAAAAACTTGATCAATATCCTAATGAAAGCTCTAATAAACCAAAATAAATCTGTTCAATAACGTTTTGCTGTTGTCGTAATAAATTTGTAAAAATTAGTATTTTCTTTAAAATCACCAACACTTTTCTATCAAAGGATACAACAATGAAAAATGGTGTTACTGCAACAGTAGAAGCTCTTTCTGCTCTTATTGCTTCAGGTAATCCTCTTTTTAAGAATGGCGCGTTATGGACACCTCACCGCCCTGTTCGTCCTGAAAAGTCTGAAGGTGGTATTCCATTTCAACTCGAAACATCTTTTAAACCCGCGGGAGATCAACCTCAAGCCATAAAAACTCTGGTTGAGGGAATTCAAAAAGATGAACGTACACAAGTGCTTTTGGGTGTTACCGGCTCAGGAAAAACCTATACAATGGCCAATATCATTGAAAAAACACAGCGTCCAGCTTTAATCTTAGCACCAAATAAAACTCTAGCAGCGCAGCTTTACGGTGAATTTAAAAGTTTTTTTCCCCATAATGCCGTCGAATATTTTGTTTCCTATTATGACTATTATCAGCCAGAAGCCTACGTTGCACGCTCTGATACCTATATTGAAAAAGAATCCTCAATTAATGAACAAATCGACCGGATGCGTCATGCTGCAACACGCGCCGTCTTAGAGCGTGATGACGTTATTATCGTCGCCTCTGTCTCCTGCATCTACGGAATTGGTTCCGTAGAAACCTATACGGCCATGACCTTCCAAATAGCAAAAGGGGACAAACTCAATCAACGAACACTCTTGGCTGATTTAGTCTCTCAACAGTATTATCGACAAGATATCAATTTCATTCGTGGTTCCTTTCGTGTACGAGGGGATACAATCGAAATTTTCCCTGCCCACCTCGAAGATCGTGCTTGGCGTATTTCGCTCTTTGGCGATGAAGTGGAAACAATTACGGAATTCGATCCTCTCACCGGACAAAAAACAGGCGATCTTCAATCGATTAAAATTTATGCCAATTCACACTATGTAATACCGCGACCAACACTCAATCAAGCAATGAAAGCCATCAAAATGGAACTCGTTCAACGCCTCGATGAGTTGAACGCAGCTGGACGTCTTTTAGAAGCACAACGTTTAGAACAACGTACAATTTTTGATTTAGAAATGTTAGAAACCACCGGTTCATGCGCCGGAATAGAAAATTATTCACGTTATTTAACAGGACGAAAACCCGGAGAACCACCACCAACCTTGTTCGAATACATTCCAAATAATGCTCTTGTTTTTATCGATGAAAGCCACGTAACCATTCCCCAAATTGGGGGCATGTACCGAGGTGACTTTCGTAGAAAAGCAACACTAGCAGAATATGGTTTTCGCCTCCCTTCTTGTATGGATAACCGTCCTTTGCGCTTTGAAGAATGGGATGCTATGCGCCCACAAACGATTGCTGTCTCCGCAACACCTGGACGCTGGGAAATAGAACAATCTCACGGCACTTTTGCGGAACAAGTTATTCGCCCAACAGGGCTTGTTGACCCACCAACAGAGGTTCGTCCAGCCAAAAATCAAGTCGATGATGTTGTGAATGAAATTCGTAAAACAATTCAAAAAGGCTACCGTACATTGGTGACAGTTCTCACAAAGCGTATAGCTGAGGACTTAACTGAATATCTCCACGAACAAGACATTCGTGTACGCTACATGCATTCTGACATTGATACATTAGAACGCATTGAAATTCTACGCGATCTTCGGCTTGGCACCTTTGATGTCCTCATCGGTATCAACTTGCTCCGAGAAGGCTTAGATATTCCAGAATGTGGTTTTGTTGCCATTCTAGATGCCGATAAAGAGGGCTTTTTGCGCTCTGAAACTTCCCTCATACAAACAATCGGACGTGCTGCACGTAACGTAGATGGCCGTGTTATCCTCTATGCAGATACGATCACTGGTTCCATAGAACGAGCCTTACAGGAGACACAAAGACGTCGACAAAAACAAATAGCCTATAATGAAGAACACCATATCACACCGAAAAGTATCAAAAAAAATATCGGAGATATTCTCAATTTAGGCGATGAAAACAACCATGTTCGTACAAATATCCCTGATGTTATCGAGAAAAAAAATATAGTTGGCAACAATTTAGCATCTCATATTAAACACCTTGAAAAATTAATGCATGAAGCAGCTGCTGATCTTAATTTTGAAGAAGCAGCGCGACTTCGCGATGAAATCAAACAATTACAAAAGATAGAACTAGAACTCGCAGAAAATCCCTTAACACATCATAGCGAACAATCCACCCATGAGCCCGTGTTACAACAAAGTCTTTTCTCCAAACCAGACCTTGCACACATGGGACCAACCATGGACACTGGTATTTTGGAAAATCAAAAAGGAAAATCTCGTAAAAACACCCCTAATCAAGCAACAATAAAACGAAAAAAACGCAATCAATGAAGGAGTAAGAAATTTCAAACCGCATAAAATAATCTTCAGCTCTTCTAAAAAAGACTAAGGTTCAAAAGCAAACAGCATTATTCGAAAAATAGACAACCTCCAACATCAAGGGTGCTCCAATTTGTCTAAAACAACATAAGAAAGAACATTTTACAAAAAATTCCAAAATATATTATTTTATACAGTTATACTCTGATATTTAACTCAATATTATCGATCCTTACAAAAAAATATTCAAATAAGTCACTGTTCTATAACACAAATAAAGTAAAATAAGACTTTCTCATAGAACCATAAGACTATGATAAAAAATGATAACTTTGTATTCATACACCTATTGTTCAATTCATATTGTACCAAACAATAAAAAAGTACCAATAAATAAAGATTTTATATCCCATAGTAAAAAATCGGGTACTCTCAATACAAATTTATTAATTAACCTCAAGCAGAGTACATTAATTGAAATCAAAATTCTGTTATGATTTTATTGTACTGTCTCCGTGGTAGATTTAACTAAATGAATTTTTATTTTTTTGTCACAATAAAGTCCAAAATTGTTCAGGCTCTATTCAGTTTGAAACGTGTAGGATGTGAAAAATACGAATTTACACAAGGAGCATCATTATGAAAAAAGTGATCAGGTTAGCGGTATTATCAGCAATGTCAACTGTGACCGTTTTGATGCCGCTAAATGCAACGCTTGCGAATATGGCATGGAATCGTAGTGACTCTATCTCGAGAGAAATAGATGATATGATGAGGAAGATGCGTAAAGAAACAGATGATGCGATAAGGGAAATAAGGAAGAAAGCTGATATCCCGCCTTGCGGTTTTTCTCGCTCCCATTGTTCTGATAGAAAACGTGGTTTTTTTTCTGATGATTTCCAAAAGTTTGTTGATGATTTCCACAAGAGTTTTGAAGACGGCAAAAGAAGATTTAAAGCCGAACATGAAAGGTTTGTAGCCAAACATAGTAAGACGGAACAACAACACCATCATCACCACCACCACCATTATCATTATATTGAAAACAAAACGTATCATTACGTCGAGCGCAAAAAAACAAAACACCGTAATGTTCATATAGAAAACTCAGGAGATGCTGTAGTAATGGGTATTCTTGGTCTTGCAACAGGTACGATTCTTGGTACAGTTTTAAAAAAACCAGAACAGCCACAAGTTGTTTATCAAATAGTACCACAAAATCAAATTGTATATCAACAGGTTCCACAAGAACAGATAATTTATGAAGCTCCGCAAATGGTGAAATATGAGCCAGTACAACAATCATGGGAATCTGATTGGCTTAACTATTGTAAGAAAAAATACCGTTCTTTCAACCCTAAAACAGGAACTTTCCGAGACCGTAATGGTTTGGAACACGTTTGTTATGCCCCAATAAATTAACTTTTGTTCCGCCTTACTAATAAGTCTTAAATGGCACAAAAAAACGCTTCAAAGCGTTTTTTTGTTTGCTCATATATTAAAATCTTGAAGAAAAGGATTATTTTGGCGCTCATAGCCTATGCTACTTTTGGGACCATGCCCACAAATAAAACAAACATCATCGCCTAAGGGTAAAACTTTTTCTCGAAGAGATTGTATCAATTTTTCATAGGAACAGAAGGGGAAGTCCGTACGTCCAATAGAACCACGAAAGAGAACATCACCCAAGAGGGCTAAGCGCTCTTCTTCATTGAAATAAATAACATGACCAGGGGAATGTCCTAGTGTATGCAAAACCCTAAACACATGTCTAGCAAAATACACACACTCACCATCTTCTAACTATATCGAACAACGCACCATGATGCTTTCGGGTGTAAGCCATGATTTAAGAACCATTCTCACCCGTTTTAAACTTCAACTAGCGTTAGCAAATACTGACTTTGATATTAAGCCGCTTGAGCAAGATGTGAGCGACATGCAAAATATGTTAGAAAATTACCTTGCTTTTGCCCGTAGTGAAGGAAGTGAGTATATTAAAACTTTTGATTTAAATGCTCTTATGCAAAAATTCTCTACCGATGCGCATCTTCACAAACGTCAATTTTCCTACACCATTGAAAGCCCTACACAAATACAAGTACGCCCCCATGCCTTCACGCGTCTCATCAGCAATCTTGTATCAAAAGCATTTTGTCATGCTAATACTGTCAAACTAACAGCCATATCCCAACAAGAATCTTTCATCATAACTATTGATGATGATGGACCTGGGATTCATAAAAATATGCGCACAGAAGTCTTTAAGCCATTCTTTAAACTTGATAAAACACAAAATCAAGATGCGAGTAGAGCAGGACTCGGCCTTTCTATTGCTCAAGATATAGCACGTAGCCATGGAGGCAATATTCAATTGGATGATAGCCCTCTAGGGGGCTTACGCGCTATTATTGATGTCCCCCTTTAGCAATTTTTCTTGTTAAACCACGTTATAAAAAAATCCCTAAAACTATCAAAACATGCCAAAAACACTTCTAAAACCTAAATGAGCACAAAAAAATTAAAGAGAATGTTTCCCATATATCAAAAAAAGTTCCCGCAATATATTATCTTATACAGTTATAATCTGATATCGAACTCAATATTTAACCTCACAAGAGAGTAGTCAAACAGGACTGTATTCTATCACACAAATAAGATTTTATCTTAGCACCATAAGCCTATAATAAAAAACGATAACTTTTATTCATACACCTATTGTTTAATTCATATTGTGTCAATTAATAAAAAAGTACTCATCAATAAAGAATTTATAACCAATAGTAAAAAATCTGCTGCTCTCAATACAAGCTGCTTAATTAACCTTAAGAATATTACATTAATTGAAATCAAAATTTTGTCATGATTTTATTTTACTGTACCGGCAATGTTTTAACTAAATGAATTTTTATTTTTTTGTCACAATAAAGTCCAAAATTGTTCAGGCTCTATTCAGTTTGAAACGTGTAGGATGTGAAAAATACGAATTTACACAAGGAGCATCATTATGAAAAAACTCTTCAGATTAGCGGTATTATCAGCAATGTCTACTGCAACCGTTTTGATGCCATTAAATCCAACGCTTGCAGATATGGCATGGTATCATAGCTATGATATGAGGAGGGAGGCTGGTTTACCAGCTCACAATTTTAGCTCCCATTTTTCTCATAGTGAACATCGCTCTTTTGATAATCCCCACAAGCGTCATTATGTTAGCCATAAATGGGGAGCACAACAACACCATCATGTTGAACACAAGACATATCATTATGTCGAGCGCAAAAAGACAAAACACAGTAGTATTAATATAAATAACTCAGGAGAAGCTTTAGCAATAGGCATTCTTGCTCTTGCAGCAGGTGCACTTCTCGGCAAAATTTTAAAAAAACCAGAACAGCCACAAGTTGTTTATCAAACCGCACCACAGCATCAAATTGTATATCAACAGGTTCCACAAGAACAGATAATTTATGAAGCTCCGCAAACGGTGGAATATGAGCCAGTACAACAATCATGGGAGTCTGATTGGCTTAACTATTGCAAGAAAAAATACCGTTCTTTCAACCCTAAAACAGGAACTTTCCGAGACCGTAATGGTTTGGAACACGTTTGTTATGCCCCAATAAATTAACTTTTGTTCCGCCTTACTAATAAGTCTTAAATGGCACAAAAAAACGCTTCAAAGCGTTTTTTTGTTTGCTCATATATTAAAATCTTGAAGAAAAGGATTATTTTGGCGCTCATAGCCTATGCTACTTTTGGGACCATGCCCACAAATAAAACAAACATCATCGCCTAAGGGTAAAACTTTTTCTCGAAGAGATTGCATCAATTTTTCATAGGAACAGAAGGGGAAGTCCGTACGTCCAATAGAACCACGAAAAAGAACATCACCCAAGAGGGCTAAGCGCTCTTTTTCATTGAAATAAATAACATGACCAGGGGAATGTCCTGGGGTGTGAAAAACCTTAAACACATGTCCAGCAAAATGAACACACTCACCATCTTCTAACCATTTGTCAGGAATACAGATGCAAGCATCAGTGATGCCATAATTTTTTGCGCTTTCGCTCACAGCATCCATCACAGGCTTATCATCGCGATGTGAACCGATAATTTTTACATTAAGCGCTTCTTTCGCTTGCATTGCTGCTCCTACATGATCAAAATGACCATGTGTTACCCAAATAGCCTCGACAATAACACCATTCTTTTCGATTACGTCTTGAATCCGCGGCCAATCACCACCAGGATCAACGAGAACCCCCGTTTTACATTCACTATCAAAAAGCAAAGTGCAATTTTGTTGGAATGTCGTAACGGGAATAATATGTATATTAAGACTACCCATAATATCCTTTTCAAAAGTAACTTTTTTAAATTTATAAATAAAACTTTCTCTCCTTTAAGGTAAAGGTGCTGCTCGACAGCTTTATACAACTTATGTAAACTTGCATTTTGTGTAAACTAAATTTTTATCAAGGTTTTTTTAAGAATGACCAATCACGTTCAAGTTTTGTGTGACGATGCCCCTCACCTTCTTGTGATTGATGACGATACTCGTATTCGCAATCTTTTATTTCAGTTTCTCATTAAAAATGGATTTCGTGTTTCAGTTTCAGCCAATGCGAATGAAGCAAGACGACTGTTGGCAAGTTTAGATTTTGATCTTCTTATTGTTGATGTCATGATGCCTAGCGAAAACGGTATTGATCTCACTCATTCACTCCGCCAAACAAAAGATGTTCCTATCTTGATGCTAACAGCTTTATCAGAAATAGACAATCGTATCCGTGGATTAGAAGCAGGGGCCGATGATTATCTGTCTAAGCCGTTTGACCCTCGTGAACTTCTCCTTCGCATCAACGCCATTTTACGACGTGGTTTTCCCCTTAGCCAACCTAAAATTGAGCAAATCGTTTTTGGTCCTTATATATTTTCAATTTCACGACGCGAACTCAAAAAAGGAGGAGAAATTATTAAATTAACAGATAAAGAACAAGAAATAATGGTCATGTTTGCCGAAAATGCAGGCGATACAATTCCGCGCCATAAATTCGCGACAGATGACAGCAATATAAGTGAACGTGCCATTGATGTGCAGATCAACCGCCTTCGTCGTAAGATCGAAAAAAATCCAGCACTGCCTATATGGCTCCAAACCGTGCGAGGAATAGGGTATAAACTCTCTATTGAATAGGCACAAGAATGATCAAACCTTTAAGATTTTTTCTTCGATGGTTAACGAAAAAAATGCCTAAACGGCTTTATGCTCGCTCTTTAATCATTATTATCGCTCCCATGGTGCTTCTGCAAACGGTCATTGCTTATGTCTTTATGGAACGCCATTGGCAAATGGTAACCGAGCGTCTTTCAACGGCTGTCGTGCATGATATTTCAGCCATTATTGATATTCTTGAAACATATCCCCAACAAGATAACTATGAAGATATCAAGCGTATTGCACAACAACGTATGGGATTAAATATTTCTATTCTATCTCCTACCTCCTTACCCCCTCCAGGACCTAAGCCATTTTTTGCAATTCTTGACTATTTTTTAAGTGAAGAAATCACCCGCCAAATTAACCGTCCCTTCTGGATTGATACCGTAGGAGATTCTGATCTTGTTGAAATCCGTATCCACCTTGGTCACAACATCTTACGCGTCTTTGCTCCACGCAGCCAAGCCTATGCTTCCAATACTGCTATTTTTTTAAGCTGGATGGTAGGAACAGCTCTTGTTTTATTGCTGATAGCAATTTACTTCTTGCGCAATCAAATCAAACCGATTCAACAATTGGCTGAAGCAGCAGAAAGCTTTGGACGCGGTCGTCCTTTACCAAAAGGTTTTCAACCACAAGGAGCTGATGAAGTCCGTCGTGCAGGCATCGCTTTTTTACGCATGCGTGAACGTATTGAACGCCAAATTGAACAACGTACCATGATGCTCTCAGGAGTAAGTCATGATTTAAGAACCATTCTTACACGCTTTAAACTTCAGCTGGCATTAGTAAATACTGACTTTGATATTAAACCGCTTGAGCAAGATGTAAGTGACATGCAAAATATGTTAGAAGATTATCTTGCTTTTGCTCGTGGTGAAGGAAGTGAAAGTGTCAAGACTTTTGATTTAAATGCTCTTATGCAAAAATTCTCCACCGATGCTCGTCTTCACAAACGTCAATTTTCTTACACCATTGAAGGTCCTACAGAAATACAAGTACGTCCCCGTGCTTTCACACGCTTAGTCAGCAATCTTGTAACAAATGCATTTTGTTACGGCACGACTGTTAAACTAACCGCTAACTCTCAACAAGAATCTTTTATATTGATAATCGATGATAATGGACCTGGAATTCATGAAGATATGCGCACAGAAGTTTTTAAGCCATTCTTTCGACTTGATAAAGCGCGAAATCAAGATGCAAGTGGAACAGGACTTGGTCTTTCTATTGCTCAAGACATAGCACGCAGCCATGGTGGCAATATACAATTAGATGAGAGCCCACTCGGGGGAGTGCGCGCTATTCTTGATGTCCCCCTATGAGCAATATTTCCGCAAACCGTCTGTAAAAATAACAGACTGTATATTTTAGGCATTCCCTACAGTTTCAAACAAAGTGTACTGTAGTGCCTTGTAAGCACTTTCTCCCGACAAAGCAACCATCTGAAATGCAACATAATGGCTTTCACAGGCTTTAAGTGCATGTATCAACAATGTTTCAACCTGTATATGAGATGGATGCATCCCACCAGCCAAAAGAAGACCTTGTCGATAAATGACTGAATTATTCCTTTGCCAGTAATCAAAATGTCCCAACAACAACTTTTCATTAATTGCTAGCAATAAGCGCTGTATTTCAGCTGTTCGAGCATTTTTAGTAGAGAGATCAAACGAACAAGCTAAATGAAGTGCTTCATGCTCTTCCATCCATGAAAAAGCAAGACGATAGTTTGCGCGTTTTCCTTCCACACAAACGCTAATTTCATCTTGTGCATCCCGCTCAAACGACCAATCATATTCACAGGCAATCTGTTCGATAAAGTCAACAGGGTGCTCTTTTCTTTCTGTGGCGCAAAATGCAAGCCTCATCACAATCCTCAATCATCTTAAAACATTGTCAACAGAATATAAAACGTCTAAACTGTAACAATATTTTGCTACAATCAGAACCTTTACACCAAACAAATACACATAAAAACATCGACAGTACACAAACACCCAGAACACAATCGCGCTGTTTAGGGCAACCTGATAGTCATAAAACGAATCATCAAGTCTTTTCAGTGTATTGATACAATTTCATAGCGCCAGCCCCCCTGATTCAAAAAAATGTATTTTACCCAAAAAAAAATCAAAAATAAACAAATGCTCCGCTCTAACAGACTCAAGATTAAGCATTTTTTAGTTTCACGCATCACATTGAAAAATTGGGGATATTTTTTGAAGATTCTTTTTTTAAGAAACTATTTTACTTTTTTGTGTCTGCGTTTTTTTAATCACCTTTCTTTAAATCATCAAGGCGCCTTTTCAAATCAGCATTATCAGCATGGATTTTCAGCACCATCTCCTTAAAAGTCTCAAACTCTTCGCGAGAAACAAGATCAAGCTTGTTTGCTATCTTTTCAGCCTGCACACGAAAAGCTGTTCCAGCTTCACGTCGTATGCCTTGCGCAACGTCAGCAGCATCCGTTGCTAATTTTGCTAATTCATCAAGAATACGATTTGATCCATTACGCATAACATTTTTCCTTAAATTTTAATTATTGACGCACGCATTATAGCGTATTCTCATAACATTTAGATACTGTAATTTGTTCCTTTTACTCTATATTTTACATCCTATGTAGACTTTTCATAACGATTTTGTTTAAGATTTTTTAATATTCCTTTATCACCATATTTTTTTACCGCGATAAATCAGTGGAAATCTATCTCCCTTTCTGACTAGCCTCCCTACTGACTTGACCATTGTGCATTCATCTGTCATTTCTGACCATCAGAGTCACTTCATATTCATCTCGTATAATGTAAAATGCTTAACTCATGAACAATCTGTCTTGTCCAGCCATTGCTTTTCCGTCTTTCCTTGATCCTGTCATTATCCAGCTAGGTCCCATAGCACTTCATTGGTATGGACTTGGTTACGTACTGGGTATTCTTTTTGCTTGGTGGTATGCGCAAAAATTATTAAAAAAAACATCTCTATGGTATAGAGACCACCCTCCTATGGATAAAGAAAAGATCGGAGATTTTGTTGTCTGGTCTGCCATAAGTGTTGTTATCGGAGGGCGTTTAGGACAAGTTCTTGTATGGGATCCCATTTACTATTTTAACCATCCAAGTGCTATCATTGCCGTATGGGATGGGGGAATGTCCTTTCATGGCGGACTTATTGGTATTATCATTGCTATGATCTGGTTTGCCCGTAAAAATTATATTAACATACGAGCCATGTTTGATATCATTGCTGCAGGTGCTCCTATTGGTATCGGCATTGTACGAATCTGCAACTTCATCAACCAAGAGTTATGGGGCAATATCACTACACATCCTTGGGCGGTTTGTTTTCCTCTCGATCCTTACTATTTACCGCGCCATCCAAGCCAGCTTTACGAAGCATTTATGGAAGGATTTCTTCTCTTTATCATCCTGTGTCTTCTTATTTTTGGGTTCAAAGCATTAAAGCGTCCCGGTACTGTATCAGGAACATTTATTATAGGCTACGCAGTAGCACGCAGCATTTCTGAAGTTTACCGTGCGCCTCAAGAAGATCCAGAATGGTTTTCGACACTTTTCCATTCTACTGGTTTTACCTATGGCATGGCTTTATCTCTTCCCATGCTTCTTTTAGGGGGTTATCTTCTTCTCCACGCCTTTAAATATAAATCGACAGAAAATGGCCAATCTAAAAGAAAAAATTAAAGAAATTATTGTCCTTAATGGACCAATCACTGTTAGCCAATATATGACGTTGGCACTTACAGATCCTCAGTTTGGTTATTATCAAACACAAACACCTTTTGGACGTGATGGTGATTTCATTACAGCACCTGAAATAAGCCAATTATTTGGAGAGATGATTGGCATTTGGACTCTTGCGAGCTGGAAAGCTCAAGGTTGTCCTCATCCTTTTATCCTCGCTGAGATAGGTCCAGGACGTGGAATTTTGATGGATGACATTTTGCGAACCATCCAAAAGCTTTCTACAAGAGCATTTAATGCTGCTGAAATTTTTTTGATCGAAATAAGCAAAAAACTTGCAAAAGAACAAAAAAAGCGCCTTTGCTCTTATCAAAAACAAATCCATAGCATTGAAAATTTTAATCAAATTCCTTCAAAACCTCTCTTCCTCATTGCTAATGAATTTCTCGATACACTCCCTATCAACCAATATATTAAAGTCAATGGAGAATGGAAAGAGCGCTGCATTACAGTCAATCAAAATGGAGATTTCATCTTTATTGCTGCCCCGCATAAACTTCCCTCTTCTTGTCTACAAACCTATTGTTCTAAAGTGCCTGACGGAACAATTTTTGAACATGCCCCTTTACGGCATCAATTCATGCAACAAATCAGCCACCATTTAGTGCAAGTGACAGGTTCTGCTTTACTTATCGACTATGGTGCTTGTGAGCTTGCCTTTGGCGATACCTTGCAAGCACTCTCAAAACATAGATTTCGTGATGTTTTTGATGCCCCTGGTGAACATGATTTAACATCCCATGTTGATTTTTCTTTTTTAAAAAACATAGCTCTTGAACAGGGCTGTTTTGCTGAAATCTTAGAGCAAGGAGAATTTCTTTTTAAAATGGGGCTACTGGAGCGCGCAAACCAGCTTGGAGTTGGCAAAAGTGCTCCTTTGCAAGACAAAATCCGCCAAGACATCGAACGGCTCGCTGGTCCAGATCAGATGGGAAAATTATTTAAAGTTTTACATTTCAGTGATAAAAACATCTCCATACCTCCTCAATTTTGATGATCGGCGCTTTTGTCAATAAGCACATCAGTATCTGAAATATTCATTGACAAATATGAACATCTCCATCCTCATTTCAAATAATCTCCATAAGGAACTTTTATGAAATCTATCCCTCATCCCATTCTTGCAAAAAATCTTTCTACTTTACACACCCATGGGATAAAACATGGATTTTTTACACGTCAAGGTGGTGTTTCAAAAAATCTTTATCATAGTCTTAATGTTGGGAAAGGTTCAAATGATCAGCTTGAATATATTGTACAGAATCGTCTTTTGATCGCCAATTATTTTTCTATTGAGGCGCAAAATTTAGTCACAGTCAATCAAATACACTCCTGTAACGTTGTCGTAGCTCATCAAGCAACTATCGGTGCACCTCCTCAAGCTGATGCTCTGGTTACGACCACCCCAGAACTCGTTATTGGGGTTCTTACAGCAGATTGCGGACCCATTCTGTTTGCTGATCCACAAGCTGGAGTCATCGCTGCAACTCATGCTGGCTGGCGTGGAAGCTTAAATGGAATTATCGAGAAAACAATTGCTGTTATGGAAACACAAGGAGCCAAAAGACAATCAATAACAGCAGTCCTTGGACCTTGTATTGGCCCTTATCACTACGAAGTAACAAATGAATTTTACGACCAATTTATTGATTACCACAGCAAATACCAAAAATATTTTTTAAAAACAGACAAAATAAATCGCTTTTATTTTAATCTATGGGCATTTATTATAAACCAACTCAAAGAAGCAGGCGTTAATGCTTCTTGTGTAGAGCTTTGTACCTATCAAGATGAACAGCGTTTTTTCTCCTATCGCCGTGCAATACACCGCAACGAACCCGATTACGGACGGCAAATTTCTGCTATTATGCTGAAAAACAAAAGATGAGCCCCTTTTATACTTGAGAACAATACCAAAACTGCAAAACTAAACTTTTTACCCAAATGTAAAAATAAATCCCATTGGACTTTGCTTTTTTCACAAAATTATCTACCAGCACATAAAATATGATAGCCTTCGCTGTGATCATTTTCAATGTTTGGTTATAATAATTGAAGGCAAGATGATACTTCTTTTTATCACTCCCCTTCATTCATCTTAAATATGAAACATTCCCCATATTGAAAGCATTTTTATAAAGTAATAACCAAAAAGATTAATCAATATGTATTTCTTTGCCGCATGGAGAAAAAACTTTGCTCTAAAAGTAACAAACTTTTGGAAAAAGAGAAAACATACTGCATAGCTCTTTAATAATAATCGATAAAATTGTAAGGCTTTTGTAATTGTTCTCTTGCAATTTAATAAAAAGAAATTAAAAACCGTGTCGCATTCTCACCATGATGATTCAGAGGTTCTACTATGAAACTTTTCTGCGGAAATTCTAATCCACGCCTAGC
This sequence comes from Bartonella sp. CL70QHWL, assembly GCF_042194855.1. Classification (NCBI taxonomy): domain Bacteria; kingdom Pseudomonadati; phylum Pseudomonadota; class Alphaproteobacteria; order Hyphomicrobiales; family Bartonellaceae; genus Bartonella; species Bartonella sp. CL70QHWL. Next base: position 106,259 of record NZ_JBHINJ010000002.1, read on the forward strand.
TGAAGATGTTGCAAATTATTTGAACATCCCCTTAGGCAAAGCAACTGTAAAGCGCTTTGCTGATCAAGAAATTTTCGTAGAACTGCATGAAAATGTACGTGGCCAAGATGTTTTTGTTTTGCAATCTACATCCTATCCCGCAAATGATCATTTGATGGAATTACTCATCATGATTGATGCCCTTCGTCGTTCTTCTGCACGTCGTATTACAGCTGTTATCCCCTATTTTGGCTATGCCCGCCAAGATAGAAAACCAGGACCGCGGACTCCTATTTCTGCAAAACTTGTTGCCAACCTAATTACGGAAGCAGGGGCCCATCGTGTTTTAACATTGGACCTTCATGCAGGACAAATTCAAGGTTTTTTTGATATCCCTACGGATAATCTCTATGCTGTTCCTGTCATTTCTCGCGATGTCAAAGTGCATTATTCTCTTGAAAATGTTATCGTTGTTTCACCTGATGTGGGTGGTGTGGTTCGCGCGCGCGCGCTCGCCAAGCGCTTGAACAGTTTGCTCGCTATTGTGGATAAACGTCGCGAAAGCCCCGGTGAATCAGAAGTTATGAATATCATTGGAGATGTATCGGGAAAAGATTGCCTTCTGCTTGATGATATTGTTGATTCAGGTGGAACTTTATGCAATGCAGCAAGTGCTCTGCTTAAACATGGTGCCAATAGTGTCACGGCTTATATCACGCACGGTGTTCTTTCTGGTAATGCAATCGAACGAATTGCCAATTCAGAGATGAAAGAATTGGTTATTACAGATTCAATTATGCCAACACAAGCTATTGAGAAAACCCATAATATTCGTGTTTTGCCCATTGCCGACCTTATTGGAGAAGCAATAGCAAGGACAGCAGCAGAACAATCGGTTTCCAGCTTATTTGGTTAAAGTGGTTCCTTGGGGTCTCCCGGTGCTGTTTCAACACCAAGATCAGGAAATGCAACAATACGTTGACCACTAAAATGCGTATGAATAACAATAAGTCCACGCTCTTCAAAGTAGGTTAAAAGTCGGCGTGCACGGCTTAAAGAATGAGTTCCATAAAGACGTGCTAAAAATGCATCAGATGGACATGGCTTTCCCCCTAATGCGGCCTGTGCCACATTCAAGAAGACTCCTTGAACATCTTCTTCCAAACTTTCTGATATCTGCAAAATATGTTTCCAATGTTCACTGACAGCCGTTTGTTCATCAACAAAAGCCTGAGCAATAGCCAATTTACGCCGAAATTGTGAAAGATTAAAAGGAACCTTTGACATACCATGGATACGGCAACGAACTGAAAAATCTTGATAAAGCACCGCTGTTGAACGATAAAAAGCCTCAGAATCCTCAAGAATTTCCCGAATAATATGTTCTGCTTGGCCGTCACGCTCAACATCAGAAAGTTCAGGAAATAAACTCAGGTTTTCTTCCAACAGCTCTTGTTTTTTATGCACTACCTCCTCTAACATCTCGTGCATTGATTTTTCCCTCATCGGCTCTCGTGTTTGTTTAAATGGCGTTAAAATTTCCTCTGGTGAAGCAGTAAAAACGAGCTCTTGCACATCATCCCGCTCTGTTGGAAGTGGCATTAATTTAGGACTAGAAGAGCGTGCCAAAGTTTCAACAGAACCGATAATGATTGGTAAGGGACGTCGTGATAAAGCAGGGCCTAAAGCTATAAAATTTCCCCGTTCAAGATCTCTAAACATTTCCGCTTGGCGACGCTCCATTCCCAAAAGATCAGCAGCGCGCACCATATCAATATCTAAAAAAGTCCGCCCTATTAAAAAGTTTGAAGCTTCAGCAGCAACATTTTTGGCAAGCTTAGCCAAACGTTGTGTCGCAATAACACCAGCAAGACCACGTTTACGTCCTCGACACATAAGATTGGTCATAGCGCTCAAAGAAATTTTACGCGCTTCATCAGAAACTTCTCCTGCTGCAGTTGGAGCAAACAATTGTGCTTCATCGACAACGACAAGCATAGGATACCAATAATCACGTTCCACATCAAAAAGTGCCCCAAGGAAAGCCCCTACAGCACGCATCTGTTGTTCAGTATCCAAGCCTTCAAGATTAAATACCACTGAAACTCGATGTTGTCGAATGCGATGGGCAATACGAGTCAACTCTAATTCACTACGTTGAGCCTCTACAATAACGTGACCAAATTTATCTGCCAAAGTTACAAAATCGCCTTCTGGATCAATTACACAATGCTGCACCCACTTAGCACTTTGCTCCAAAAGACGGCGTAAAAGATGTGATTTCCCTGAACCGGAATTACCTTGTACAAGAAGACGTGTCGCCAATAATTCTTCTAAGTCAAGAAGTGCTGGCATCGATTTATGCAAAGCACGATTCTCTGACATCTCACCCAAGGCAATCTCAACCTTCATAACATCTCCAGTGTTTGATTTTGAACATATCAGTGCCAGCACATATTGGTTGATTCTCCATCCACACCGCAATTTGTAACATTTCCTCCTTTTTAACGGTAGAAATCATCGATTTTTCCCACAACTCTTGCATCTATGAATAGTTTGAACTATAGAACAAACTTCTGCGTAGACACCCTTGGAGGCAACGTAGAATGGAGTGATCGCTGTTGGTTAGCGCATATCTTCATATCCATGCAAAAACTATTACTGTTTTTGAAGGATCTCCAATCATGTAAAAAGGACTTAAATTATGAGTAAAAGCTACACTCTTAAGGCCGAAAAACGCGAGCGGGTTGGTAAGGGGTCCTCCCGTGAACTTCGCCGCAACGGTCTTATTCCTGCTGTCATTTATGGTGAAAAACAACCACCCTTGGCAATAACAGTTCCCTATAAAGAAATTTTCTACAAAATTCATGCCGGTGGCTTTCGTACCACCATTGCAACGATTATTCTTGACAAGCAAAAAATTATGGTTTTGCCAAAAGATTATCAATTAGATCCCGTGCGTGACTTTCCCCTCCATGTAGACTTTTTACGCATTTCAGCAAAATCCGTTGTAGAAGTGAATATTCCTGTCCACTTCCTCAATGAAGATACGGCACCTGGACTTAAAAAGGGTGGTGTCCTCAATATTGTTCGGCACGAAATTGAATGTACAGCTCCAGCAAGTGCTATTCCTGAAGCTATTGAAATTGATCTCTCCAGCTACTCTATTGGTGATTCTATTCACATTTCAGCAGTGCAACTGCCAAAAGATGTGACTCCCATCATCCAAGATCGAGACTTTACCATTGCAACTATTGCAACTCCTGCTGGCATGGATGTCAGCGATGAAACTTCTGAGCAAGAAAATGATGAAGAAAACACGGAAACTTCATAAAACTCAAAAGGCGGGAATTTTTTCCGCCTTAATTTATGAGGCATTACCCTTACTCATACTTTGACTGAAGATACACATGTGGCTTATTGCTGGTCTTGGCAATCCTGGTTTACAATATCAAAATAACCGCCATAATATCGGTTTTATGGCTGTTGATGCCATTTATCAGTCCTTCTCTTTTTCTCCATGGTCAAAGAAGTTTCAAGCAGAAATCTCCAATGGTTTCATAAGTAATGAGAAAATTTTTCTTATAAAACCACAAACTTTCATGAATCTTTCTGGTCAAGCTATTGGCGAAGCTTTGCGATTTTATAAATTAGATTTGAAGAATTTGATCATCATTTATGATGAGTTAGACCTGTCACCGGGAAAAGTTCGTATAAAAATTGGTGGAGGAAATAATGGGCATAATGGCATTAAGTCTATTGATGCCCATTGTGGTACTGACTATTGTCGTATACGCATAGGAATTGGTCATCCTGGAAGCAAAGAACTTGTTCATCAGCATGTTCTGGGAAATTTCACCAAATCTGATCAAGAATGGTTATCCCCTCTCTTAGAGGCAATTGCAAAAAATATTGCTCTCCTTATAAAAGATGAGAAATCCCTCTTTATGAATGAAGTTTCACAAACGATAAAAAACAATCAAAACCATTGGCTTGAGTGTCCCAGTCGCGTGAAGAATATGGATAAGAACTCTTAAAAAAAATCCTCTTATAAACTTTCTCAAAGGAAAAATCTGTTGGCAACGTGAGAAGCTAAAAAATAGAATCAGAATACAAGCTTGTATGCACTTTTGAAAAAGAAAGGCTTATTTTCTCTTTTAAGAAAAAGAGAAGATTGAACAGAAAACCAAAACACTTAAACAGCTCTCTCCAATCTTCTCCCCAAAATTAAAAAAATTCATTTGGCTGAATGGTCGACTGTAGCGGATCATAGCCATTTGATTGTTGACTATAAACTGTAGGAATACTCCTATTGTTTTGCAATACCACAACACGCGAACCAACGGGAACACGATCATAAAGATCGATAATATCTTGATTAAGCAAACGAATGCACCCACTTGAAATAGCACGCCCAATTGACCACGATTCGTGTGAACCATGAATACGGAAAAGTGTATCTTTCCCATTTTTGAACAAATAAAGTGCCCGCGCACCTAATGGATTATCGGGTCCTGGTGGCATTCCTTTCCCAAGATGTCCATAACGTTCTGGTTCTCGAGCCATCATAGCTGCAGTAGGAGCCCAATTTGGCCACCGACGCTTGCGCTGTATAACCCCCTCACCTTCAAATGCTAAACCTTCCTTACCGACCCCAATCCCATAACGCAAAGCTTTTCCATTTTCACCAATAAGGTAAAGAAAACACTCTTGCGTATCTACAACCAATGTTCCAGCTGGATAAGATGTATAATAAATCACTTCTTGTCGCCAATATTTTGGATCAATTGTCGCAAGATCAACAGCAGGTAACGAATAAGTCTCATTCGTTACAGGACCATACAAAGCCTGTATTTCTGGTGGAATGTATCGAACTTGTTGAAAAGAAACCGATGACATATCTGACTGATGCGTAGCACATCCAGCCAAAGCCAAAAGTGCTGCAATTAAAAAGGCACAACGAGATAACACTCTTCTATTTTCTCCGATTAATTATTTATGCAGATTTGCATACCATGAAAAACTTAGCACAATATTAACATTAATTCGAAGTTTTCTTATCCTTGAAACTAAGGAGAGAATTAAGATAAGAAGAACTAAGGTAAAAAAAGCAGATACCTGCTACTTTATACTTTTTTCTCACTTATCGCAAGGCAAGGACTATAACTCTTATGAAAATATGCTATAAAAAAGAAGCTTTATCTTGACTATAAAATCAAACGAAAAGAAAGACTCTCATGGGCTTTAAATGCGGTATTGTCGGATTACCTAATGTTGGGAAATCAACTCTTTTTAATGCATTAACAAAAACAGCCACTGCACAGGCTGCCAATTATCCTTTCTGTACCATTGAACCCAATACCGGTGAAGTTGCTGTTCCAGATTTACGAATGGAAAAAATTGCATCAATCGCTGGTTCAAAAGAAATGATTCCTACACGCATTAACTTCGTCGATATTGCGGGGCTTGTGCGAGGAGCTTCAAAAGGCGAAGGTTTAGGAAACAAATTTTTAGCCAATATTCGCGAAGTCGATGCCATTGTCCACGTTTTACGCTGTTTTCAAAATGAAGATATTACCCATGTAGAGGGACGTATTGATCCTGTTAGTGATGCAACAACGGTTGAAACCGAACTCATGCTTGCGGATCTTGAAAGTCTTGAGAGACGAATCATACAAATTCGTAAACGAGCAACCGGAAAAGACAAAGAAGCTCTCACAATTTTGCCTATTATGGAAAAAGCATTAAACATACTGCAACAGGGAAACCCTGTCCGGTTATTGCTCAAAGATATCTCTTCCGATGAACACCACATTCTTAAAAGCTTGAATCTTTTAACCTCCAAGCCTGTACTTTATGTTTGTAATGTAAGCGAAAATGACGCCGCTCATGGAAATAGCTTTACCCAAACAGTTGAAAAAATGGCAACAGAGCAAAATGCGCAAAGCATTATCATTTCTGCTTCTATCGAAGCGGAAATCACACAACTGAGTGATGCTGAAGCATCAGAATATCTCAATGCTTTAGGACTCTTTGAACCGAGTCTCAATCGCCTCATTCGCGCTGGTTACCATTTACTTGATCTCATTACTTACTTCACCTGTGGGCCTAAGGAAACACGAGCATGGACAATTACGCGTGGTACAAAAGCTCCCCAAGCAGCTGGCGTTATTCACTCAGATTTTGAGCGCGGTTTCATTCGTGCCCAAACCATCAGCTACAATGACTATATTGCTCTGGGTGGAGAAAGCGGTGCAAAAGAAGCAGGAAAAGCCCGCGATGAAGGAAAAGAATACATTGTGCAAGATGGCGATATCATGTTATTTAAACATAATACTTAAATCTTCACTCTGCCTTAATAGTTTATCTTGAAAACTTTGGTAATAGCTCCCTGGAATCTTGTCGCAAAAGCTCTCAAGAGTTTTTAGAACAAAAAGACTGTTGCTAGCATATGATTATGATAGCAACAGTTTTATCCATTAAAGAATGAAAATATAAAATTAGCGTGTCCAACGCCCTTCGTATTTAAATGTTGGAGCGTCCTTTAAAGAATCTTTTGTCGCATTTGTAATGAGTTTCCATTTACCATAATCATTTGTCATCTGGATTGTTTCTGGAGAAACGACCACATAACTCTCGCCTATGCCAAGAAAACCACCAACAGCAATAACAAATCCTGCAATATTATTTTCACGTAAAATAATATCTTTTACTTCACCAATATTTTCATCTTCTATATTATATACATTGGCGCCTATAAGACTGGAAGCTACAAAATCCGTTGCTAAAGGTGTCACATAACGCACAGACTTATCTATCCCCACCTGTACAATACCCGTCGAAGAGATCATTTCAGGTTTTGAAGGCACTTCAAAAGACTGAGCATAAGTACTAGAAACCATCAAAATTGACATAAGAGTAGTACATGCAATTTTTTTCATTTTAACATCTCCATTTTTACTTTGCTTTTACTTTATAAAACCTCAATGCATCATAAAAAGATTTGTTCCTTATGCTCTTTATACTCTATACTCTTTCGAGCCTTGTCGCTTTACCCTTTTCTCTTTATTTCGTCTTTTGTTTCTTTCTCTAACTCTTTTTCTAAACCACACCAAATACGATTTTTTAAAATATAAACAAGCCCTGCAAAAATGATTAAAAATAAAATAACACGAAAACCGGTTTTTTTACGAATTTCCATATGAGGATCAGCAGCCCACATCAAAAAAGCAGAAACATCGCGCGCATAATGTTCAATGATTTCTGGAGTTCCATCTTCATAAGCAACCATACCATCACTCAAAGGAGGAGCCATCGTTAAAGAATTACCGGCAATAAAATAAGGATTATACCAATAACCATTCGCAATTTTTATCTCCTTCGGTGCCTTCTGATATCCTGTTAAAAGAGCTGTAATATAATCTGGACCAGCTGTATCATAATGAGTTAATACATCAGTAATTAAAGCAGGAAACGGCAAAGATACCCCACGTGCACGTGCCATCAATGACAAATCTGGAGGATAAGCACTATTCAAAATAAATCTTTCTTCTTCTTCATGTGAAAAGGGAGAAGGAAAATAATCCGTTGCAACCCCAGCACGTTTAAAAAATTTTCCTTCTCGATTAGGGCCATCGCGCACTTCATATTGCCCCGCCAAAGCTTTAATCTGTTCTTGATCATACCCTAGAGCTTTTAAATTGCGAAAAGCCACATATTTTAGACCATGGCAGCTGGAACAAACTTGTTTATAAACCTTTAATCCGCGCCTCAATTGCGCCTTATCATAAAGCCCAAATGGACCTGAAAAACTCCATTCTTGTTTTTTAGGAACTTGTAAAGGAAAAGAAATAAATCCCTCTTCCTGATCAGAGTCATCACTCGCTAAACTCTGAGCAGAAAAGCTCATAGCAACAATAAAAATCAGTCCGACAAAAACATTTACCATAGTCTCTTTTTCTGTTTTAAATCTTGCATAATTGAAGAAGGAAGAGAACAATTTTTTTCAAACGCTGGCAAAATCGGCAAAATAACCAAAAAAAATATAAAATAATAAACAGTAGCCAATTGTGTCCATAAAAGAATTTTATCACTTATTTCTCTTGACCCCAACCAACCAAGAAAAACGACATCAATAACCAACGCCCAAAAGAAAATTTTATAAACAGGTCGATATCTTGCTGAACATATTTTAGAACGGTCTAACCATGGCACAAAAATTAAAATGCAAATCGAACTGACGAATAAAACAAAACCAACAAAGTTTGAAGAGAAAATACCAATATCAAAAGTTATAGCACGAAGCATCGCATAAAAAGGCAAAAAATACCATTCTGGAACCACACGAAGAGGTACCTTTAAAGGATCTGCCACACTATAATTTTCAGCCTGCCCCATATAATCGGGCATATAAAACAAAAACCAGGCAAAGAAGATCAGAAAAACAGTAATAGCAAAAATATCTTTGATAAGCGCATAAGGCGAAAATGGAACTGTTTCCTTATCTGATTGTATAGCAAGACCCGTTGGATTACCTTGCCCAACACAATGGATTGCCCAAATATGCAGCCCCACAAAAAGAAGCAAAACAAATGATAAAACATAATGGAAAACATAAAAACGATTCAACGTTGGTTGTCCTACGACATAACCACCCAGAAGTGTCTCATGCAACCATATCCCCACCAAAGGTATCGTTTTAAAAAGCCCTGCAATCACTGAAGCCGCTGAAATAGACATCATCCCCCAAACAAGCACATAACCAAAAAATGCTATTGCCATCATGATGATATAAATAAAAATACCTGTAACCCATACCATTTCTCGCATGTTTTTATAAGAACCATAATAAAGTCCACGTGCCAAATGGATATAAACAGCAATAAAAAAAAACGAAGAGCCTACACAATGCCATGGACGAAAAAGCCAACCAAACTGCCCTTCACGCCGAAATCGTTCACTGGTTTCAAAAGCCAAATGAATATCTGGAACATAATGCATAGCCAAGACAATACCAGTCAAGAGCTGTGATAAAAGCATAATGGTCAAAATACCGCCAAATGTGTAAAAGTAATTAAGATTACGTGGAACAGGAAAAGTCACAAATGTATTATAAAAAAAACGAGGAAGAGGAAAACGCTTATCAAACCAACGAGCAAGAGCATTTTTAGGACAATAAGGAGGAAACCTTGTCATAACCTTATCCTATTTTGAGCAAAGTGTCAGAAAGAAATTGGTAAGGTGGAATAACCAAATTATAGTTAGCTGGGCCTGACCGCACTCTTCCAGCGGTATCATAAACAGACCCATGACAGGGACACAACCATCCTCCAAATTTACCCGATTGCCCAAGTGTTACACAGCCTAGATGCGTACAAAGATTAATAACAATCAGCCAATTTTCACGTCCTTTACCTGCTGAACGCGCAAAATCTGTTGCTTCTTTTTCACCTTCAAGATTAGGATTGCGCGCTTGACGATCTTTTAGAAGTCTCAATTCAGTAGCGCGCGCATCAGCAATTTCTTTTGCCGTACGATTTCGAATAACAACAGGCTGTCCTCGCCACTTTACCGTTACCGACATCCCCTCTTCAATACCAGAAAGATCAACCTCAACAGAGGAAGATGCCAAAACAGCTTCATCTGGACGCAACTGACGGATAAAAGGCCACGCAACCGCTCCCATTCCAACTGCTCCTGCAACAGCTGTTACCAAAAACAGAAAATCCCGCCTCGTTTGCTCACCCATGGACTTAACTTAAAGAGACACTTTGCTAAAACATTCTTTTACCATACCCTCTCCCATTGTACAATGCTTGATCATTCAGTTACCTCAACCATGAAAACATCCCCGTAAAAAACTCCTGCCATTTGTATGGTTTATACAAAAACTGTTTTATAATGATAATTCATCGTTTTACAGAGTGAATGAAATTCTGAAACACCGTAAGTTTCTTTCATTTCAAACCTATTCATATTAATCAATCAAAATTACTCCCCCACCCGTGAAAATCAGAGATAGCATGTAAATAAACACTTCTAAAGAAAGAAATATTGTCTTGTTATGACCATATCTCAGTAAATAAGTTGAGCTTATCGGTTATTTCTTTAACACATTTACAGCATCTCTCCCTTCCTCAATTCCAACTGGTTGCATGAGTATTTTTTTCGCTTCTGTTTTTGCATAAAAAGCATATTTTGTTGATTTTAATTAAAATGGATGATCTAACCTCATTAAATACCCCACTTTTCAACATAATGAGCCAATCCATTTCATGGATCGCTCAATAAAAGGAAGTCTCTAATAGGGAGCTTCTCTCTTATCCCAAACAGACCTGTATACATAACTTTTTCCCTGAAATTTAAAGGGAATAAAAATTAACCGTAAAAACATGTATTTCTCAAAGCATATTTTTCGAATAAATTGTGGTGCCTCTTTACAAAGTCGAAAGAAAAATCATATTACAGAGAACATGACACTTCATATAGCTCTTTTCCAACCTGATATTGCTGGTAATACTGGAACGATTTTACGTCTTAGCGCTTGCTTTGGTTTACATGTGCACATTATTGAACCTGCAGGCTTTAATCTGTCGGATCGTAATCTCAAACGCGCAGGATTGGATTATCTCGAATATGCTTCCTTAGAACGACACATTGATTGGCAACATTTTATAAGCTCCATGAAACACTTAAACCGCCGCCTGTTGCTTTTAAGTACAAAAGCAAAAACATGCTATACGCAGATATGCTATCAAAGAAATGATGTTTTACTTTTTGGTCGTGAAACAGCTGGCGTTCCCGATTATGTTCATGAAGCGGCCGATTACACATTGAAAATTCCCATGCAACCACAGGCACGCTCTCTAAATCTCGCCATGAGCGTAGCCATAACAACAGGAGAAGCATTACGCCAAATTGGTTATCATGAAAGAACCTGTAATCTATAAAAACACAACAATTCCACTAAAATTTTTAATAGAACGATAAAAATACATAAAATATGGTTTTAAATAATTAAAAAATATTTTTTATAGCGTATAATAAGTAATTAAAAGCGCATACGTTTCAATAATACTTTTGGAATAACTTACAGAATTCCTGTAAAAAAACATAAATTATTACGAAAAACAATATACAATATATAAAAAACAGTTAGAGCGTATAATGCCTATCATTTTCCAACAATTAAGTGCTGATAAAATAAGTATTTCTTAGTGCCCATCATATCCATTTCATATCACCACCTATAAATGATTAAATACTCCTCCTAGTAAAAATCCATTAGACATCCCCCTCTTCATGCTCATACAAAGTGCAAACCGCTATCACTATTCTCTTTATTCGTTCTCATTTTCGAGAATCCTTATCTTTGAGATGGTTCATAAGAGACATTTTTCCTCTCTGTAATCATTTTTCCTCACTTGTGACGTCTAAGGCAATAATTTTGATTGATGTAATATGAACAGGTTTGAAATAACCTTACAATATTTGGAGCTCTTGTTTCACATGAAAAATTACTATTATAAATTAATATGTTGACTTAAAAAATATACACAACAGTGGGTTTGTAAACAGATATATTATAAATCAATTTTTTCTAATAGTGCATGACGATCCATTAAAAATCCGTTTTCAACCCATATCATTTCTAGCTCTTTAAGCTTTTTTCCTAAAAGTACACCTTTCGTAAAACCTTTCTTTATTAAATCGTTACCATTAATAGGAAAAGTTGGAATCTGCCATTTTTTGGCAAGTTGATGAAGCTTGACATAACCCTCTGCTTTTTGCAAAGCATCACTTTTTTCCAGATGATCAAGATGTGATGCAGCGACAGACAACGATAATTGATCTAAAACTGGCTGTCGTCCATGAAAATAAATCAGTTTTTGCACAAAATGATCAGAACAGTTTTGGTTTATTATTTCTAACTCTGCCCATTCTTTTAATCGCGTTCTTTCTTTATGGGAAAAATGCAAGCGCTGTGCCATTTCATGAAGACGTATGGGGTCAGGAGGAAGAAGGCTTTCTAGCCGTAATAATGGATCAACTTTCCAACCAAGAGTCTGTTCTGTCTTCACCAATGCGTGAATTGCATCAATGCCCCATCGTTCTGTTTCAGGAAAAATGAGTGCCAAAATTCTGCTTTGTCGCATCCATAAAAGAGCACGCGTTGGATCAAACGCCGCAAGAAGCTTTTTCATTTCTGCCCAAATACGTTCAGAAGAAAGTTTTTTTAAACCGTGTTTTAAACGAACACATGCCTTCAATCCTTGCACATCAGGTCGCCCTGCTCCATACCACGCAAAAAAGCGAAAAAACCGTAAAATACGCAAATAATCTTCGCAAATACGATCTTCTGCAACCCCAATAAAACGAACTGTTCGGCTAGCAATATCACTTAAACCTCCCACATCATCATAAAGGTTTCCAGCAGCATCACAATAAAGTGCATTTATCGTAAAATCCCGCCGTTCAGCATCTTTTTTCCAATCACGACCAAATGCCACTTTTGCATGACGACCATCTGTTTCAATATCGCAGCGAAGCGTTGTAACCTCATAAGAACATGAATGAGCAATTACTGTTATTGTACCAAAAGCAATCCCTGTAGGAATAGCTTTAAATCCTGCTTCTTCTACACGTGCAATAACCTGTTGCGGCAAACAGGTTGTTGCAATATCAATATCACTAATAGGCTGCCCTAGCAGTTGATTGCGCACTGCTCCCCCTACAATACGCGCTTCTTCCCCCTCCTCAGACAAAACACGAAGAAGTGTTTGAATATCACTTTGTTGTAACCACGCAACCTGTTTGAAGTTCTGTCTTATATTCACCCTTTAACCTTTCAAAAAAGTTGTCTTCACTGCTTTAAAGAACTCTCTTCATAAAACAAAATTTTTAAGACATCCCTTATAAAGCACGTCTATTCTTCCAAAGAAACTTTTCTCTTCTATACGAATATGAAAAAAAACGGCATATGATACTTCATTTCTTCTCATTTTCTGTTACAAACAATAAGATATCCATTATCATGCAGAGAAAATTACCATTTTTGCGACAAACGCCTTAAGGAAGAAATATGAGTCAACATGATCCATCATCCAATTTTATAAAAAAGGTCAATATCAATCATGAGGCTCAAGTCATTATTGATGATATTGATACGACACACAAAGAATTGGATATTTTACAACAAGAAATTGACAAAGTTATTTTTGGGCAAAATCAGGTAATCGAATATGCTTTAATCGCTATTTTTGCTGGTGGTCACGCCCTTCTTGTCGGTGCTCCAGGACTTGCAAAAACACGTCTTGTTGAAACATTGGGAACAGTCTTAGGACTTGATGAAAAACGCATCCAATTCACTCCTGACTTAATGCCATCGGATATTATTGGTTCTGAAATTATGGATTCCGATAAAGACGGTAAACGTTCTTTTCGATACATTCAAGGTCCTATTTTTACGCAACTTCTCATGGCCGATGAAATCAATCGTGCTTCCCCACGGACACAGTCAGCCCTTTTACAAGCTATGCAAGAATATCATGTCACTGTTGCAGGTACCCGTTATGATTTGCCACAACCTTTTCATGTTCTTGCAACGCAAAACCCTCTCGAACAAGAAGGGACATACCCACTTCCTGAAGCACAACTGGATCGCTTTTTGATGCAAATCGATATTGACTATCCTGACCTCACAACAGAGCGACGGATTATTTTAGAAACAACAAAAGAAAAAAAAACAAATGCAAAACCAATTTTATCCGGCAAAAAATTGCAAAAAATTCAAAATATCGTTCGCAAAATGCCTCTTTCAGAAAATGTGATTGAAGCTATTTTAAAAATTGTCCGCTCATCTCGCCCTCATAAAGACAATAGCCTTGCTAATACTTATGTTTCTTGGGGACCTGGTCCACGGGCATCACAAGCCCTTTCACTTTGTGTTCGCGCCCGTGCTCTTTATTATGGACGCTTAGCCCCTTCACTTGATGATGTTGAAGCATTAGCCTATCCCGTATTACAACACCGCATGGCTCTTAATTTTTCTGCCCGTGCTGAAGATATAACCGTAAAAGATATTATCAATAACCTTGTGAAAGATGCTCTTTGAATGGCACTTGGCAAAAAAGTTTTACAAAAGCCTCCATTGTCGCTGGCAAATGAACTGCATAAGGATACTGGCAAAATGCCATATTTCCTTTTGCAAGCGCGTCATATCGCTAATACACTGATAACCGGATGGCACAGACAACGTAAAAGCGGTAATGGGGAAAACTTTTGGCAATTTCGTCCCTATATGGAAGGAGAATCCATTACCCGCATTGATTGGCGTCGCTCAGCGCGTGATGAAAATACGTATCTGCGCGAAAACGAATGGCAAATGACACAAACCGTTTGGCTTTGTCCTGATCAGAGCGCATCAATGCATTACTGTTCGCGCTTTTCTAAAATCTCTAAAGGTAATCATGCCATTATTCTTACCCTTACCTTGGCATCCCTTCTTGCACGCAGTGGCGAACATATTGCTATTCCCAACTTAATGTCCCCCACAATGACATCCAATGTCGTAGAACGAATAGCCTTTGCTTTAGAAAATCATTCAGATGAAAATTCATTTCCGGATTTTTCAACGATTACACGCTTTTCACATGTCGTTATAATGAGTGATTTTCTCGACTATCCTGAAAAAATCATCCAACATTTAACCGTTTTAACTACAAAACAGGTGACAGCTCATTTAATTGAAATTTCTGATCCCGCAGAAGAAAGCTTTCCCTACACAGGTCACACAGAATTTTTGGATCCTGAAACGAAAGAGAAACATGTTTCCACTAAAGCAGAAGATCTTCGTAAGAGCTATTGTAAACTATATCACGCAAGGCGACAAGAATTGGTAAATTTTTGCGCACGCCAAGGATGGTCTTATCACGTTAGTACAACGGATCAACCTTTAACAGAGACCATTTTTCATCTTGCAAATACAATGAGCGACTCTCCATTGCAAAAAAGGAGGGCACTTTGAGTTTTGCTGCTCCCTTTCTGTTACTAGGGCTTTTGTTCCTACCGGTCATTTGGTGGCTGTTACGGATAACTCCTCCATCTCCGCGCAAAGAGCTTTTTCCCCCTTTTCGCTTCTTACCCAAACCAACTCATCAACAAGAAACAGCAAAACATACACCTTGGTGGTTGCTCTTGTTGCGTTTAACCATAGCGGCACTCGTTATCATAGCTCTAGCACGCCCTACTTGGAATCAAAAACCAATCAGCTTTTCTGGATCTCAACCCCTTGCACTCATTATTGATAATGGTTGGGCTTCTGTAAAAGAATGGAAAAAGCGCATCTCTATCACTGAAATGCTTCTTGCACAGGCAGAAAAACAGCAAAAAAATATTTATCTTGTTGCAACGGCTGAAAATGATATCTCCAATATAGAGCCCCAACCAGCCAAGATTATAAAACAGCATTTAATGCATTTGCAACCGCGTCCTTGGCCTGTCAACCGTGTGCATGCCTTCAAAAAACTCAGCGAAATAACCAAAGGAAAACCTCTTGATATTGCTTATTTGAGTGATGGATTACGAACAAATGAAGATGAGCAAGCTTTTGCTCATCTTGAAGAATTAAAACCTAGAAACTTCTTGTGGTATTTGACTGATATTTCCGATTTAACCGGCATAACATCCATAGAAAATAACAATGGAAACATGGGCGCGCGTATTATCCGCTCAACAACACACAGCAACACTCCCGCTATACTCAGCCTCTACGATTCAAATAATCAACTTCTCGGTCAATTTACGAACAATTTCTCTGAAGGAGAAACAACAGCACTTGTTCCTTTTAATGTACCACTTGAACTACGCAATGATATCGCTTGGATAAAAATAAACAATCAAAACCATGCTGCTGCAACCTTCTTGGTAGACAGCCATAACAGGATAAGCCGTGTTGCTCTTCTCTCACCAGATACCAATGAAATGGCACAGCCTTTACTTGCTCCATTTTATTACATTATCAAAGCCTTACAAGGTCATACACAGCTTATAACAGCCGGTGGAAGAGAACTTTCAACGGATATTGATCATTTGCTTAAACAAAATCCATCTGTTTTGATTATGGGTGACATTGTTAACATACCCCCAAAAGCAGAAAAAAAACTTTCTGATTTTGTGAATAAAGGGGGAACACTCATCCGCTTTGCAGGAGAAAAACTCAGTGGCGCAGAACATTACGATAACCTTCTTCCGATACCACTACGCCCAGGTCAACGTTCCCTTGGAAGTATTATGTCTTGGACAAAACCACAAAAGCTTGCCCCTTTTGCAAAAAATAGCTTTTTCTTTGATCTTCCTTTTCCAAAAGATGTTACTGTCTCGCGCCAAATCCTCGCAGAACCAACCCCAGATCTTTTTGAAAAAACGTGGCTTAGCCTTTCGGACGGAACTCCTCTTATTACCGCAGCAAAACGTGGTAAAGGAACCCTCATTCTCATTCATGTTGCTCCTGACCCAACATGGTCTAATCTTCCTCTTTCTGGCTTTTTTGCACAAATGCTGCAAAAATTAATCACATTAGGTTCTAACGAAAACACAAACCTAACACACAGAGAAAAAAGAACCGTGGTACAAAGCCCTTGGCGAACTATAGCCGTTGACGGACAATTACAAGTACCACCCTCTGATGTTGTTCCTTTGATCTTTGACTCTCAAAATCCACCCCATCCTTCCTACCATACTCCCCCAGGACTTTATGGTGTCAAAAACAATTTTTATGCACTCAATCTCTTAACTCATTCGTCGCACTTAATGAAACAATCATCATTGCCAACTTCTCTTAATAAAAGCCCTTTATCTTACGATACAAAAGAAAAAAATCTTATTGGTCCACTTTTAGGATTAGCCATCTTATTATTCGCCTTTGACAATTTTCTCATTTTATGGATGGGCGATATTTTTTCTTTCATGAAACGGCGTAATATGTTTCTCCTCCCCTTTATAAGTCTTATTGCCTTGTTTTCATATGATCCAACTCTTCATGCACAAACGAAAGAAAACCATCATGATAGTGTACAAGCTGCCGGCGCAACACATCTTGCCTATGTTATAACCAATAATCATGAAATTGATACAACGAGTAAAAGTGGTCTAGAAGCGTTAAGTCAATTTATCGCAGAGCGCACAATGCTTACCCTCGGCTCTGTTACAGCACTTGATCTCGATAAAGATGAACTCTCTTTTTATCCTCTTATTTACTGGCCAATTGATGTTAAAAGTCCTATACCAACCCCCAAAAGCCTTGAAAAAATAAATAACTTTATGAAACATGGGGGAACAATTTTATTTGACACGCGCGATCAGATAAAGAGCAATCTTAATCTTGAAGGAGATGCCACTCCAGAAACGCAAAGATTACGAGATATCTTAAAAGAGTTAAATATTCCATCCATTGAGCCAGCATCAACAGATCATGTTGTTGCACGTTCTTTTTATATTATGCCAGATTTTCCTGGTCTCTACCGTGGTTCACCTTTATGGATTGAATCCTCCTCAACAAACAAAAAAAATAAAAATTCTCTTGCCAGCGGCGATAATGTAAGTTCTCTTCTCATTACTGCCAATAACTTTGCCGGTGCTTGGGCACTCGATGAAAAAGGGACATGGAAATATCCCCTTGTTCCCAATGATCCAATGCAACGTCTATGGGCATTTCGTGCAGGTTTAAATATTGTCCTTTATGTTCTTACAGGAAACTATAAAGCGGATCAAGTTCATGTTCCAGCACTCTTGGAACGCTTTAAAAGAGAAAGAAGGCAATGATATCATTTTTCACTTTTCAGCCTTTTTTACCACTCATTTGGATTCTGTTCTTAAGTGGAATATCGATTCTTTTTGTCGTTGTTGGTCTTGTTACGCAACGGCAAGGTTCTTTATTTCGTCTGATGGCATTAAGCGCCCTCATCCTTGCTTTGCTCAATCCAATGATCATAAAAGAACAGCGCGAACCACTGAAAAGCACAGTGGGAATTGTTATTGACCGCAGCAAAAGCCAAACATTTGGAACACGTACAAACGACAGTGATGAAGCGCGCGCGCAATTAACTCAAGCATTGGCGCATTATCCACAATTTGAACCACGCTTTATTGAAGCTGGAAAACTTGCTGATAATCAGTATGCGCCCTCAACGAATTTGTTTGAGGCTTTAACACAAGCAGTATCTGATGTACCGCTCTCTCGTTATGCAGGAACCATTTTTATCACCGATGGACAAGTGCATGACATTCCTGACCTATCAGACCTTCATCATGAAGCACCTCTCAATGCTCTGATTACAGGGCACTCAGATGAATTTGATCGCCAAATTAAGTTTATCTCTCCTCCACGATTTGCCCTTGTCAACAAACCACAAACGCTCTCCATTTTGGTAGAAGATAAAGGCCCCACCAAAAAAACAATACCACAGAAAGCAAATATTACACTAAGCATCAATGGACAAGACATTGGCCATTATTCTGTGACTCCTGGCGTGATTTTTCAAACTGAAATTACCCTTCCTCATGCTGAAAAAAATATTATCCAAGTTATAACCGATCCACACAAAGGTGAACTAAGCTTTGAAAACAACCGCGCCATAACAATTATTGAAGGAATCAGAGAAAATTTACGCGTTCTTCTTATTTCAGGTGCTCCTTATAATGGAGAACGGACATGGCGAGACCTTTTGAAAGGTGACTCCAATATTGATCTTGTTCACTTTACTATTTTGCGTCCTCCCACCAAAGCAGATAATACGCCCTCAAGCCAATTATCCTTAGTGGTCTTTCCCACAAGAAAACTCTTTGTTGAAGAAATTAATAACTTTGATCTCATCATCCTTGATGGCTACCAGCACTCTACTGTTCTCCCCTTAATCTATTATGATTATATCGCCCAATATGTACAAAAGGGGGGGGCATTGTTGATGGTAACAGGACCTGAATTTGCCCAAAAAAACTCACTTGCGAAAACACCTTTAATAAGCATTTTACCGGCATTACCTAATGGAACTATTATTGAAAAACCTTTTCGCCCCACATTAACCAAAGAAGGTGAGCGCCATCCTGTCACAAGAGGTCTTGCAACACTTAACCTTCCAGCTTCTCAATGGGGGCAATGGTTGAGACAAATTGCTATTCAAAACATAAATAACGGAATCGCCCTCATGAAAGGAGCCGATGAGCAACCACTTTTACTTCTCTCGCATGTTGATAAAGGACGTGTAGGCATGTTGCTTTCTGATGAAAGTTGGCTTTGGGCTCGAGGTTTCGAAGGCGGCGGTCCTTATGCTGCTCTTTATCGACGAATTGCTCATTGGCTCATGAAAGAACCAGAACTTGAAGAAGAAAAATTAAGTGCGACCAGCAGCCATCATCATTTAACAATTCGCCGCCAAACTCTAAAAGACCATCCAGAACCCGCTGAAATAATCTTTCCCTCTGGAAAAAAAGAAAATATTACTCTGACCAAAGATCAAGAAGGCCTTTTTACTGCAACTGTGACCACTGATGAGACAGGAATTTTTACCATTAAAAATGGCGATTTAACAATACTTTCTTCTGTAGGGATGCTCGATAATCTTGAGTTGTTGGACTTGACTTCAACACAAGAAAAACTAGCCCCCATTATTAAGCACACAGGCGGCTACATCGGACGTTTACACCCTGAGGGAAAAGAAAACATTCATCTTCCTCCATTCAAACTGATTCAATCAAAAACAAGTCCGTCCTCTTCCCCAGAACATTCAATTGTTCTGAAAGAAGCAACAGAAACCCGTTTAATCAATACCTTTTATTTTTCGATATTTTCTGGTTTTTTTGCATTGCTTGCTTGCCTTTTACTGTTGAGCAGCATGTGGTATTATGAAGGACGTTAAAAGGTTTGAGATTTCGTATAATAGTTTTAAAATTCAGCTTATCTTTTTACGTATTTACTTGTCTTTTATAATTAGATAACGTATTGATTTATAACTAAAAATACAGTATAATTCTCCTTATTTCAAATATCCTCATATTAAAAAAATAAAAAACATTCTCTTGCGTATTATTAGAAGAGATGCTGTATGGATAGAAACCATCGAAGAAAAGAATGAAATACCTCTTATGAATCCTTCTAAAGCAAGGATTTTCACAAAATTGGGGGAAAATAGTATGATGGTTTTTATTTGCACCTTGTATAAGCGTAGAGATGGTAGTGTACAGTAAGCCCTATATACTTCACAGAAGCTTTCTATTATAGCATCGAATACCGGTCGTGAAATTAGCTCAAACGCATTGAGAAATGTTTTTTTTACAAATATGTGAATGTACAACACAATGATATTCTATTGGGGATATTCTATTGGGGATATTCTATTTGGAACATTCCGCTTGAGGCGTTCTTTTTTGCAAGCTAATTTTTATTTTACAATCTTTCTTGCCTTTAAGCACTAACTTATCTTATGTTTATTCTTTAAATCGTTTTTAATACTCTACGAGCTTTTATGTTTTATCTTGCCCATATATCGGATGTACATCTTTCACCTCTCCCGCAACCTTCCCTCTTCGAACTTTCTGGGAAACGTCTTACCGGTTATCTGAATTGGCAAAAAAAACGTAAGAGTCAGATGGCAACAGACGTCCTAGAAACTTTAATAGATGCCTTGAACAAAACAAAACCTGATCACCTTGTGATCTCTGGTGATCTTGTAAATCTTGCTCTCGATAAGGAATTTGAACAAGCACGTCGTTGGCTACTTAACTTAGGACAACCTCAAGATATTTCTTTGACATTTGGAAATCACGATGCCTATGTCCGCGGCGCTTTCCAAAAAGCATGCACTCTCTTTAAACCTTGGATTACAGGTGACATCCCTCAAAAAAGCGTCTTTCCTTATATGCGCATTCGCAAAGATGTTGCCATCATAGCAGCTTCTTCAGCCATTGCGACACTGCCTTTTCAAGCTTCTGGTTATTTTGGTAAAATGCAAGCGCAAACTTTACCGCTCTTTTTAAAAGAAGCAGCACAGCGCAACCTTTTTCGTGTCGTCATGATTCACCATCCCCCTTTTCCCAATGCAACGTCTTGGCATAAAAAACTACGGGATATAAAACGTTTTCTAAACGTTATCAAATATCACGGTTGTGAACTTATTCTTCACGGACATACTCATTTACCCACATTGAATTACATTGAAGGACCAATTAAAAAAATTCCTATTGTTGGTGTTCCTTCCGCATCACAAGCTTTTGGTGATAAAAAACCACCCGCAGGCTTTAATTTATTTTCCATTGAACGCTTACAAAATCAATGGCATTGCCAATTACAACGTTATAGCATTATCAACCCCAAAAACGAGATTGCATGTACTGAAACAATTAATCTTTAAACACCTTCATAGTTGCCAAAACAACCAAAAACGAAAATATTTTTATTTCATATCCCTTTGGAAATCATAATTCTTATTTCCCTTTTTCTCCTTAAAAGACAAAGTTTCACCTTCTCTGTTAATAGATCAATTTTTCTCAGAGAATTCCATCTGCTGCCCCACTTATGTAACGAGCTTTTTACAAGCTTATTGGTTTTCTTCCTTCCCGCCCTAAAGGACGAAAATTCTACCCCATCTGATTTATAAATAATCCGGATTCTTGTCGCACGGGTTCCAGCTGCTAATTGCGCATGTGATTTACTTCACAAAGCTCTACACATAAACCCTGCTTTAAATTTCATCATACACTCCTCCAAAAGCATCTAATGCGTAAAATCCTTATAATATTACAATGATGATATTTTATAGAATAATAGAGAAGCTCATTCAGCTTCTATACCTGAAAATAGATGACTAAAAAAGCCAAATAATAACTAAAGTATATAATTTAAATAACCCAACCTACTTGTGATTTATAAACAAATAATGTTGATTGATTTATCGTAAATAGATTTGAAATAATCCCTTACTATTTCACTCGATATTTATTATCGTACATTTAAAAAAAATATAAAAAATAATAGATTATATTTCGATAACAGATATAGGTAATAATGTTTTTTATGTCTCGATAAATTCCTAATTTGCTATCTATTTTTTCCTATAAATAAATTTATAATACTCTTTATAATTATTTTATTATTATAAATTATTATTTATAATATCACATAAAATATCTAATAATAAAAATTATAATATGAATTTTTATTATTATTGAGTTATATTGCGGATGTAGTTTTATGTGCTTTAGAATTTTTTTGCGATCTTTTTGTTATTAAATAAAATATTTTACGATAACGCAAAACAGAAAAGTCGATTGTATCAGAGGTCTTTCAAATAAAACAAAACACCATTAAGTTGCCAATTTATGTGTTGGTTTAAAAAAGCATCTTTTACAGCACCCAAACTCATTTCCCGACGGCACCTATGAATGATGTAATGATAAGTCCATTTAGCATCACCATCTTTACGTTTATGGAAAAGCAAGCTAGTATCAAATCTCACACTTTGCCAATCCCCAATGTAGCGACAGCTTTTGGCACTTAAGATGATTCATAAGAAGCATTTTTATTCTTTCTTTAATGTTGTTTATCTCACTGCTCTCCCTCCTTTTGACGTACAAAAGACGCGGTTTTGATTGGTCAACATGGTATAGGTTTAAAATGAGAAAATCTTATGATCCTTGGATCTCTCACTCAACATGACAAAAAGTAAATTATATTTATAAATCAACGTATTGTTCGAATAAAATAGTAGCTCTTTTGAGTGAAGAATATTTTCCAGCGCATATCTGAAAAATAAAAGCCTCATTCGAAAATGAGACTTTTGAATTGTTTAATTCTGCAAAAAATTAAAATTTATAAGCTACACCCACGCGGAAATCATTTGTTTTGTAGCCCATTTCAAATTTATCCTGTATGAACTTTTTTTTGCCAAAATCTGAATAACGATATTCTGCACGCACAATAACATTATCAGTCATTGCAAAATCAATACCACCTCCAAGGGTGTAACCAATCATGGTCTTTTTTTCATCATGCAACCAATCAGAAAAATCAACTTCTCCATTTTTGCTATCAGTAACTAACCCAAAAATATTCTGAAGCTGCGTATAAGCAACCCCTCCGGAAATATAAGGCATCATACGCTCAATCGCAAAACCAACTCTCACCCGTGTAGCACCAGCCCATTTTTGTTTTAAGGTATGACGTACAGCTTTAATACGCCTTGTTGAATCATTCTCATGCAAATCTCTTGTTAGACTTTTTTCTTCTGTAGGTTGTGGTTTTTCTTCAGTTGGACTTTTTTCCGGTAGATCGACATCTTTAGAATCCTTTTTACCAGACCACATAATATCCGTATCAATACCTATAATAAAACTATTATCGATATCAATATTGGAACCTGCATAAACTCCCCCTATAAAACCAGAAAGTTTAGGTAAATTCTCCTTTCCAATTGGATTCCATATCCTTGTCTCATCTTTTAAATAACTTGCAGTTGTTTTACCTGAAAAGTTACCAATCTGTCCTCCAAGATAAAATCCTGTCCAAGAAAAAGCAGGCGCTGCAATAACAGGAACAGGCTGTTCAGGAATAGCGATATCCGACGCCTGTACTACAGAAATTGAAATTAAAGAAAATATAGATGTTGAGGCTAAATACTTTGTAATCATAATTGCTCCCCTAAAAGCTAATGTGATACATAAATAATAATAAATCGTTTCACACTTTTTTCAAAAAATCTATAGCAAAAATGACACAGTTGAAAAATTAAAATCTTATTTATAATTTCCTAAAACTATTAATCTATAGTAGCTTTTATAGCTTCATATTGATCATTATTATCCAGAATTATATAAATAATTATAATATCAATTTTTTGAAAAGAATGAGATAAGGCTCATAAAGCATATCATTCACTAAACTAGTCACTCATCGCTTTTTGTATAAAGAATAATACCTAGAATAGCACATTTAACAGAGAAATTTTTTCATCACACTTGAAAAACCACTAGAGAACTTCACTCTAACCCTCTCAAGCGTGTAGTGAAATAAAAGACAAAAATTAATATAAAAATGGAATTAATAATTTTTATTATTCTTATAGAATTATTTTAATGTTTCATGATTTTTGTAAAAACTGAACAGACCAATTGCCCAGTTTCTGCAATTAATTTTTCAACACGAAGCAAATCAGGTTCCCCAACACTATTTAACAAAAGGTCACTTAATCCAGGTGGCATGTCATTGGGATCAAGAGAATCATTTAAGCAAAGCCGTATAATTTGACTCAAATTTGTATAAAGACGATAGGCATAATGTAAATCAGCAATACATGACTGATTAAGAAAACTGTTTGGTAAGTGATCTAAAATATCCGCTGTCGTCGCTCCAATTTGAAACTCAATGACATGCGTAATAAGAGAAAATTGAGCAATAAACTCCAAATCCATAATGCCACCAGACATCGTTTTTAAATCCCATTGATTTTTTGGCGGCTTTTCTTTTGCAATCAAGGAACGCATTTCACACACTTCTTTTGCAACTTCCTTCTTATCACGAGAAATAGCAATAATTGCACACACTTCATTTTCTAGCTTTTGTAAAAAATCAGGATCTCCTGCAATGCCTCGAGCCCTTGTTAAAGCAAGATATTCCCATATCCATGCTTCTTGGCGATAATACTTTTTAAAAAATGGAAAAGAAACAGCAATAGGTCCTTTATTGCCTAACGGCCGTAACCTTAAATCAACGACATAAAGAACACCTTGGCTTGTAAGAGTGGATAAAGCAGAAACGAGGCGCTGTGCTAAACGCGTATAATATTGAGAAATATAAAGAGGCTTTTCTCCATCAGATATTTCTGCATCATCATCATGTTCATAAAGCAAAACGAGGTCAACATCGGAATCTGCTGTTAATTCACGACTTCCAAGTTTCCCCATACCCAATATGCCAACACGCCCCCCTTTAATACGACCATGAAGACGAGAAAATTCCTCTTGAACGGTAGCAAATGTTTTTGTAATCATAAGATCAGCAAGTGCAGTAAAAGCAAAACCCGCTCTTTCTCCTGTAATTGCACCATTCAAAATTCGAATACCAATCAAAAAACGTTGTTCATCTGCAAAAATCCTTAAATGGTCAAGAATCTCCTCATAAGAAAGAACATTTTCAAGAAAATATTCAAGCCGTTTTTCTAAATACGTTTTTGTTGGTAATTCTGAAAGAATATTTGGGTCTAACATTCCATCAAAAACGTGGGATCTGCGTGTAATAATTTCTGCAAGACGTGGAGCAGCACCCATAATAAGGACAAGCATATCCAAAAGAGAGGGATTAGACTGCAAAAGACTAAAAAGCTGAATTCCTGAAGGTAAGCCCTGTAAAAAACCATCAAAACGCAACATCGCCTCATCAGCTCGTTTTGTCCCACCAAAAGCTTTCAAAAGAGCTGGTGTTAATTCCGTTAATCTCTCGCGTGCTTCGGCTGATTGCGTTGCTTTATAACGACCAAAATGGAGCGTGCGCATAATACGACAAATATCACTTGCTCTTTCGAAGCCTAAACGGCTTAACGTTATTAATGTCTCCGGATCATCTTCTTCACCGGTAAAAACTAAATTACCAATTTCTAAACCAAGTTCTTGCTCATTCTCAAACAGTGCTGCATAATGTTTTTCAACAACCTGAAGTGTTTTTAATAAATCACGGATAAAACTGCTACTGTCTTGATAACCCATTAAATAGGCAACACTTGTGAATTGAGCAGTATCATTTGGAAGAAGATGTGTTTGTTCATCGAAAAGCATTTGAATACGATGTTCCACATTTCGAAGAAAAGCATAACTTTTTATAAGGCTATTTCTCGTTTTCTCACTGATCCAACCAAGCGTGTGAAGTTCTGCTAACATTGCAACTGTCTGACGTCCACGTAATTGAGGAAAACGTCCACCAGCAATGAGTTGCTGTGTCTGAACAAAAAACTCAATCTCACGAATACCACCACGACCTAACTTTATATTATGCCCATAAGCTGCAATTTGACCGTAATTTTTATGCGCATGAATTTGACGTTTGATCGAATGAATATCAGCAATAGCAGCGTAATCTAAATATTTCCGCCATACATAGGGAAAAAGCTCTTTGATAAAGTTAAAACCTGCCCTCTTATCACCAGCAACTGGACGTGCTTTAATCATGGCTGCTCGTTCCCAATTTTGCCCACGCCCTTCGTAATAACGCAATGCAGTCCTTACTGGTAAGGCCAAAGGGGTTGATCCTGGATCTGGACGAAGACGAAAATCAAGACGAAAAACATATCCTTCCGCAGTGCGTTCTTGAATGATACGGATTAATCGGCGTACCATTTTAGAAAATACGTCAACACTTTCAGAAAGATTACCAATATGAGGTGATGTTTCATCAATGAAAACAATAAGATCAATATCAGAAGAATAATTAAGTTCCCCTGCTCCTAACTTTCCCATCCCTAAAATAATTAAACCACAGTCTTTTTCTGGATTCTCACGGCTTAATAAATTGATCTTACCATGATCATGCGCTTCTCTTAATAGAAAACGTAGTGCTACACTTAATGCTGCTTCGCCCAAACGTGTCAACCAAGCACATGAAACTTCGTAAGTAAAAACACCTCCCAAATCAGCTAAAGCAATGAGAACATGCGCTTCTCGTTTTTTGCGCCTTAAAGCAGCCATCAATGAAGTTTCATTTATAGTTTCATCCTTATCGATAGCCGTAATATCATCTATAATTTCGCTCAGCCTTGTTTCTACATCAACATTTAATAAAGCACTAAGATATGATGGATTGGCAATTAAAACCTCACGCAAAAAAGGAGATAAGGTCATAACCGAACTGATAAAATCAATCTGCGTTCCACTCTCTGAAATGATGGAAATAAGCGATTCTAAACCTTCTTTCCTTGCTTGTTCTTCCATGTCTTTTAACCATTGGGAACTACTTTTATCGAGAGGGCATAAAGGGAGAAGCTGTGTTTTTAAAAAAGCTTGTTTCGTCTGCGCTCCCTTGAAAAGCATTTTGCTTTCCTTTCTACTGCTTTATACTTTTAAAATAGTTGTTACGTATGAAAAGAGAAAAGTGAAGAAAAATATCTTTAAGGAAATAACAAAACAGCCCTAAGCCCTGGATTTGCATTTTCAAGTAACAATTCACCCCCGTGAAGCTTCATAACTGCTTTTGCTATACTTAACCCAATCCCAAACCCAGGTTGTGTGCGGCTTTCTTCAAGACGAACAAATCGTTCTGTCACTTTTTCACGTTTATCCTCTGCTATTCCTGGTCCATTATCGCTCACAACAACTAATAAATGTTCATCACGATATTCCATTGATAAGCAAACCTCCGCTTTCCTTTCACCTTTAGACGCATATTTAATGGCATTATCTATAAGATTAAAAATTGATTGTGCAACAAGCTCACGATTCAACTTAAGCTCTTTATCAAATATATTCCCCAACCGAAGTAAAACACCTGACTCTTCAGCAAAAGGTTCGTAAATCTCAACAGCATCCTCAAGGATCAGTTTCATATTCATCATTTCAAGATGCTCAATTGCACTGCTGGCCTCAATACGTGAAATCATTAAAATTGCATTGAACGTACAAATAAGTTGATCTGATTCTGCAATAACCCTATCAAGGACCTGACGATATTCAAGCTTTGTCTTATTTCCTGAAAGCGCTTCTTCAGCACGATTTCTAAGACGCGTTAACGGCGTTTTCAGGTCATGAGCAATATTATCTGATACTTGACGTAAACCAATATTTAACTCTTCAATGCGGTCTAACATAACATTAAGATTGGTTGACAATCGATCAAACTCATCCCCTACTCCAGAGACAGGTAAACGCCCACTGAAGTCACCATCCATCAAGCGCTGTGATGCAGCCGTTACATGATCAATCCTTTGTAAAGCTCTCCTGCCAACAAAAAACCATATGAGTAAAGCGCCTCCAACCATTGCAGCAAGTGCAATGATCACAGCTTTACGAATAACCACTGCAAAACGTTCTGGCTCATCCAAATCACGTCCTATAAGAATCTTCATAGCATTAGGCAAATCAACAATAACCGCCAAAGCGCGATGTTCACTTGTTTTGCCATGTTCTCCAAAACGGGAATACAAAAAAGAGGTAGAAATAAAACCACTCTGATTCAAAAGACCTAATTCAATACGTGCTACATTTCCTGCTAAAATACGCCCCATAGAATCTGTAACAAGATAAAGAAATGCTCCTGGTTGTCTTGAACGATAATCAATAGTGCGCATTAATAAGGATAATCCCCCATAATTATAAGCATTTTCAATATACTTTAATTCTTCATGTAAAGCCTGTTCAGTTTGCTCTGTTAACAATGAAGCAGAAAATGCCGTCATATAAATAGAAAGTCCTGTTGCCACCAATCCAAACAATAAAATGTAAAGTGCTGAAAGCCTTAGCGCTGTCGTGCGCATTATATTAATCAAACGATTCATGCTTTGTTATCTGGTACTTTCAGCATATATCCAGCTCCACGCACTGTATGAAGAAGGGGAACATCAAAATCTTTTTCAATTTTGGCTCTCAAACGGGAGATATGGACATCAATGACATTCGTTTGTGGATCAAAATGGTAATTCCAAACATTTTCCAAAAGCATAGTGCGTGTAACAACCTGCCCCGCATAACGCATCAAATATTCAAGTAAACGAAACTCTCGTGGTTGCAATAGAATGTTTCTATCACCCCGTTTTACCGTATGTGCTAACCGATCAAGCTCAAGATTACCTACACAGTAAACAGTTTCTGCTTCTTTAGGATTTTTCCGCCGTTGTAAAACTTCAACACGCGCAAGAAGTTCAGAAAAAGCATAAGGCTTTGTCAAATAATCATCTCCCCCTGCACGCAGCCCCGTTACACGATCATTAACTTGCCCTAAAGCAGACAGGATAAGAACCGGTGTTTCATTGCCTTTAGCGCGCAATTCAGCAATAATAGAAAGACCATCACGATGTAAAAGCATTCGGTCAACAACCATAACGTCATAATTTTCCGTGGTTGCTAAAGCATATCCCGTATCCCCATCATAAGCAACATCAACGGAATGCCCTACTTCCAAAAAAGCTTTTTCGAGATAATGCCCCGTCTCATGATCATCTTCAATAACGAGTATCTTCATAAAACGTATCTCCATTATTTTATTATGTTGTAGGACAAATATTTAATAAACATTTGTCCTACAAACTAAAGCCTTACTTTTTGAAAATTGGAAGAGCAACAAAACGATTTTGATCATTTGTCCGCACTTGTAAGAGTATAGCCTTTCGTCCTAACTGCTGAGCATTTTTGATTGTGTTAATAATATCAGAGACTCGTTTAACCGGTTTATTATTTACTGTCACAATGACATCACCAGGGCGTATCCCTTTATCTGCAGCATCTGAATCGGTATCGACATCCGTTACGACAACCCCTACACCATCATCAGAAGGCATAACAATCAGACCATAATCTTCCAATGTTTCATCTAAATCACTCTGTCCATTTGAATATTTTGAAGTCTCTTTCTTACTTTCATCTTCAGACATTGAAGCGAGTTTAACCTTGATGCTCTCCTCCTTACCTGATCTCCAAATCCCTATGGTTACCATTTCTCCTGGTTTAATATTTGCAATACGTTTCGCCAGCTCACGCGCATCAGCAATTTTTTCATTATTCACTGAAATAATTACATCACCCGCTTTAATACCAGCCTTTTCTGCCGGTCCTTTTAACGGATCAGTAACCAAAGCACCTTTGGCTTCTTTCAAACCTATTGAATCGGAAATCTCCTTTGTTACCGGCTGAATCTGAACACCTAACCAACCACGTTGAACTGAACCTTTTTCAATAAGTTGTTGTACAACCTGTTTTACAGTCGCAGCCGGAATAGCAAAAGCAATCCCAACATTTCCTCCAGAAGGAGAAAAAATTGCTGTATTAACCCCAACAACCTTTCCATTAAGATCAAACGTTGGACCACCAGAGTTTCCTCTATTAACAGCAGCATCAATCTGAATAAAATCATCGTACACACCAGTGCCAATATCACGTCCACGTGCAGAAACAATACCTGCTGTCACAGTTCCACCAAGACCAAATGGATTCCCAATGGCAACAACCCAATCCCCAACACGAAGCTTTGAATCATCACCAAAATCAACATAGGAAAATTTTCTTTTATCATTCACTTTTAGTACGGCAAGGTCGGTTTTGGGGTCTTTCCCAATGAGCTTTGCATTCAATTCTGTACCATCATCAAGAACAACAGTATAACTTGTTCCATCAGAAATCACATGATCATTGGTCACAATGTAACCATCAGATGAAATAAAAAAACCCGATCCAAAAGCAACAGGACGGAGTCTCTGCGATTGGTGCGGAAATTTATTTTTAGGTTTATCAAAATCATAAAACTCTTTAAAAAATCTTTTTAAAGGATGCTGATCTGGTAATTGATCAAGTCCTGGACCACTAAAAAAGTTGCTAAAGAACCTATCTTCTTTCTTTTTATTGCTCTTTACTTGTACTGCTACAACGGCTGGTTTCACTTGAGCAACAATATCGGCAAATCCCTGTTGTTGCATTAACGAAGTAAATACAGAACTTGCATGAGCCTTTGTCATCCACAAGCTTGATGTACATCCACTAAAAAACAGTGCACTTTCCAATATCGCAGAAAAACTCACTGCGACAAATGTTTTAAAGAAAGCCTTTTTAACCATTTACTCTATGCTCCTATTCAATCATACCTTTATTCCAATTCCGACCACTTATAAAATACCAGACCTTACCGTTTTCTGTCTAAATTATTAAAGTTTTGTAAGGTTTCAGTATTCCCTAATATAATTACAATAAGATTGTATGCTCATTGCAAATGATCTGATTTCTTTTATGGAACATCTTTTTTAATGCAATGACATTTTTGACTGTTCTTTTTCATTCACATAACGCATGATTATTCCGTTTGAAGTGGAAAAATATGATACTTATGCCAGTGATAATAATGATCAAAGGCGAGAACCATAAAAACCAAGTTATTTTATTCAATGGTGGCTTCAAGAGAATAAATTCACCATATCGCTCAACAAGAAAGTCAGTGACTTGCTGATTACTATAGCCCATTTTTAGCCTTTCCCGAATTAAAAGCCGTAAATCACGTGCTAAAGCAGCATCTGAATCATCAATTGATTGATTTTGACAAACCGGACAACGTAAATGCGATGAAATATGGCGTGCTCGCGCTTCAAGAATCTTATCCTTTAAAATCTCATCCGGCTCTACTGCTATTGCTAATTGAAAAGGAAACGTTGCAATTAAAAAAAATACAATCCAAAGAATTTTTTTCATCTCAATGTCTTTTCCAAAAATTTAAAGCAAGCACTACCCTATTGTACATGCCAATGCGAAACCAATACCCCAGAAGAGAAAGACATCCCCCCATAGCCATCATGAATGCCCCTAACCAAATACATATTACATAAGGCTTCCACCATACGTGCACAACAAGACCCCGATTATCGATATGTCCCGGTACAATATATAGCTGCGATAAGCCATGATTTTTCAGACCAACTTCTGTTGTTGATGTATTTTGACTTGAGTAAAATCGCTTTGAGGCTGTTACATGACCCACAATGTTTTTATTTTCATATATTTTAAAATAAAACTCCATTGTCGAATAATTCGAACCAACACCATCATACACTGCATCAAAATGAAGCGTTTTATCCGCTATCGTCACCCTATCCCCTATGTTCATGATTAAAATACGTTCTTGCCCAAAACTTGCCACACAAACAATACCAAATAGTGTAACGCCTAATCCCATATGTGCTATTGCTGCACCAAAAGTAGACCATGGCAATCCAAGAAATCTCTTAACGCGTACTGAAAAAGCTCTCTTGCCATATCCACTCTTTCCCCATAGATCCGCTAAACTGCCTAAAAAAACAAACGCTGAAAGCCCAATCCCTAAAACTGCAAAAATATCACGCACAGATGCCGCATAGAATATTATAAAACAGACGATACCAACGAATACAAAAACAAACCATAACCGTTCAAAAACTGCAAGAAAATCACCGCGTTTCCATGCCATCATTGTCCCAAACGGAACAAACAACAATAGCAAAACCATTAGCGGTCCACAGGTAAGGTTAAAAAAAGCAGCCCCTACAGAAATTTTTTGCCCAGTTAATATCTCAATAAAATAAGGATAAAGCGTACCAATCAATACTGTTGCTGTTATTGTTGTAAGTAACAAATTATTTAAAATAATAAACCCTTCACGTGAAATTGGTTGAAAAAATCTTTCTGTTTTTAAAATAGGGGTGCGCAAAGCAAAAAGAAAAAAAGCCGCTCCTGTAAAAAAAAAGAAAAGCGCAAGCATTGCCTGCCCCCGTGCTGGATCAACAGCAAAACTATGAACAGAAATTAAAAGCCCAGAACGCACAAGAAAAGTTCCCATCAGAGAAAGGGAAAAAGTAAGCAGCGCTAAAAACAAAGTCCAACTTTTCAATATTTCTCGTTTTTCGAGAACAAGAGCAGAATGTAAAAGAGCCGTTCCTGAAAGCCAAGGCATAAACGAAACATTTTCAACAGGATCCCAAAACCAATAGCCGCCCCATCCTAGCTCATAATAAGCCCAATAGGAGCCAACCATAATACCCAATGTCAAAAAACACCAAGAAAGTAAAAGCCACGGACGAATTCCACGCGCCCAAATTCTATCAACATGTCCCATAATCAATGCCGCAACGGCAAAAGAAAAACAAAGTGAAAAACCAACATAACCTAAATAAAGTAGCGGTGGATGAATTGCTAATGCGATATCTTGTAAAAGAGGATTGAGACCATTTCCCTGCAATGCTGGTGGATTCACGCGTAAAAATGGATTGGATACAAAAAGAATAAATAAAAGAAAAGAAGTTGTAATCCAACTTTGGCAAATTAAAACAAGCGTCTTAAAATCTTCTGGCAAATGTTGGCTAAAAAAAGCCATCAATGCGCTAAAAAAAGCAAGACTTAAAACCCATAACAACATAGAGCCTTCGTGATTTCCCCAAACACCTGTAATTTTATAGAGCATCGGTTTTTCTGAATGAGAATTCTCAACAACGTTCAAAACAGAAAAATCAGATACGACATAAGCATAAATTATCACTAAAAAAGATAAAAGTAGTAATGTAAAAGTGATATATGTTAGAGGAACAGCTGTTTGCATTAACAAACGCTCTCTCCACCAAAAACCTAAAGCAGGTAAAAACGCCCCTAATAAGCTTACTGAAAATGCTGCAGCTAAAAAAATATGACCCAGTTCGACAAGCACAATCGAATTATTTCTCCATAATGTAATGTTTTTTCAAACGATCAGCTGTTTCTTTAGGCATATAAGTTTCATCATGTTTTGCTAAAATACGCATCCCTATAAAAAAGCCCTGTTTATCGAAATGCCCTTCTACAATCACCCCCTGACCTTCACGAAAAAGATCCGGTAAGGCACCATTGAAAACCACTTTTTCATGTTTTTTGTTATCCGTTACAAAAAAAATAACTCCTCTCTCTCCAACATATTGAACGGTTCCCTTTTCAACAAAGCCACCCAAACGCAAAGGGCGCTCCGTTAAAATATCTTCTCTTGTAATTTCAGAGGGCATTCTAAAAAAACTGACCGCATGACGCATTGCATACACTATGAGACTTGCTGCAATTGTCATAACCAAACAACATAATAATATGATCAGTAAGCGCCTTTTTTTTCGCTGCTCTAAAATAACCTTCCATGAGGCAGAACTCTTTAAAGATTGACTGTTCATAGACACTCTGCGAAAAAAGTTTAAATACGTTATAATTAAGTATCAATATTTTATTTTTTAAGAGCTTTGCACATCTTCTACATAGGTGCAAGATTTCTTTTCTCTGTATGCTCACTCGATAAATCACGTAACTGAATCATCATTTTTTTAACACGTGATTGTCCTGAAAAATTTTCAGGCATTGTATCAAGAAAGCTTTGTAAAAATTGCACTGCCTGCGCAGTTTTTCCTGCTTGATGCAATGCATCGGCCAACAACAAACGTGGATAAAAATCTGTTGGGGCTAAATCTGCTGCTTTTTGAAAGGCATTTTGCGCTTCTTGCGTTATCACCCCCCCTTCATAACCAACCAATGCTAAACCGTATCCGACAAGCCTTGGAGCTGTTTCGCCATTCAAACGAAGTGCATCTAAATAAGTATTCACAGCTTCTTGAAAAAGGCTTTCTTCGAGATACCCTACCGCTAACGCATCTGCTAGCTTGCCATCGTGAGGTGCACGGAAAAAAAGCACTTGTAAACGAATAAGCTTTTCTTGCTTACTGAGAGTTTTAGGATCCTTATCCATTAATTCGCTAAAAAAATAACTTTTCACTTCTGGATTGCCTGTCAGCCCATAAATACTCCATGTCATCAGAAGAACAAACAAAATACTCAAAGCCTTAAGAATATTTCTTTTTTTATAATTCATATAAAGCTTGTTAAACTCAATCATACGCTTATGGCTTCTATAACCATCTACGGTTTCAACTGTCCATTCTTTCTTTATCTCATCGTCAAAACGTAGTGAAAGAAAAAGAATACTTGCCAGAAAAGTCAGAAAAAATGCTGCAAAAATTAATAAGAGCATATCGTTTTTTTCCAATACGAACAGAGAATAACTCGCTTACATTTTATCCTCTTCATGAGAAAAGTAATGTGAATTAATAAAAATTCATTTTTTCATGGAGAATATTATAAAATATCTATCATATATATCAATTAAGCAAAGAAACTAAAAACAATGTTTCCCTACTCTTTATGTATTGTCTAAAATACTGCTTTATAAACTTTATAGACATTTCTTGCTTAAGAAGAAAATATGTCATTCTCCCATCTTAGGTAACAAAACTTTTGCATACAATCCACCCAAATCAGAACGTGATAAAAAGAGATTGCCACCATATTCACTGACCATATCTGAAACAATTGCTAACCCTAAGCCTGCCCCTAGTTTACTTTCATTAAACCGCCGCCCTCTTTTTAATGCTTCATCAATTTTGTCTTCTGTTAAACCAGGACCATCATCTTCTACAAAGATACTAAAATATTCTTTTTCTTCAACATTTTCTTCTAAACAACAAGAGATCAAAACCTTTGCTCGAGACCACTGAGTAGCATTTTCAATCAAATTCCCTACAATTTCTTCTAAATCTTCCTTCTCTCCAGAAAAAACAATATCATCAACATCCATAATAAATTGAATTTGTTTTTCAGGATTAAGCTTTTTCATAACCCGCACCAAACGTTCAAGCACACTGCGAACAGACGTATGATAGACAATACTATCGCATTGTGCTGCAATCCGTGCACGCTGAAGATAATGATTGATTTGAGCTTGCATTATTTGCGTTTGCTCTCTCAACAAACAAGCCTTTTCTCCGCGCATCTTATCTGTCTCATTCATAATCACAGATAGAGGCGTCTTCAATGAATGCGCGAGATTACCAACTTGTGTGCGAAATCGCTCAATAATACGCTGATTATTATTAATGAGAGCATTCATCTCTTGTACAAGCGGCATCACTTCGCTTACTAAATCCGTATTCACATAATGAACTCTTCCTTCGCGAATATCATTCAATGCGTGTCGAATAAGCTTCAACGGTTGAAAACTAAAGAAAATAATAGCAATATTAATAAGAACACTCCCGATACCGAAACTCCAAAGAAAAATTTGCAAAGTTCGCGTAAATTCCTTTACCTGGGCATGAGCTTCATCGATATTCCCAACAAGCCGAAAACGTGCAATATGATTTTTATTATCAAGAACAACATCACTCTCAATCACTTGTAATTTTTGACCATTGTTCCCCGTTATCCGATAAGAGCGAAAGAATTTATTGTCAAAAGGTATATCAACATCACTTGGTGTAAATATCTCGCCTGTTCCCAATGAGGGGGATGTCAATCTTCCTTTTAAATTATGGGATATCGCAACAACTTCCCAATACCATCCTGTTGTTGGATCAGAATAACGAATATCATCAATCCCAGCCCCTCCTATCAAAGTACCTTCCGATGACACCGTCACTGTTGCAATAAGACTGTAGAGTTGAGCAGAAAGGATACGCTCTAGGCTTTGTTCAGTTGAACGCTTATAAAATAAAATACTTACTGCAGAAATCGATAAAAGAGAAATAACAACCCATAATGTTGATAAGATCATAACACGTAAACTGAGAGATCGAGTAATTACAAAAAAGAACCTCCTACACCAATTATTCTCTTCAAAAACATTCATTAATCACCTAGCATTCTCACGCGATACCCCATTCCTCGAATAGTTTCAATCAAATCCACTCCAAGCTTTTTCCGTAACCGACCTACAAAGACTTCCACCGTATTCGAGTCCTTATCAAAATCCTGATCATAAAGATGTTCAGTAAGCTCTGTTCTTGAAATGACCCTGTCACAATGATGCATGAGATACGAAAGCAGTCTGAATTCATAAGATGTTAGTTTAATCAATTGACCATCTACAAAAACACGAGACGTCTTTGTATCCAACAAAACATTTCCGCAACATAATGCACTTGTCGCATGTCCCGTAGTGCGACGAATTAATGCTCGCAAACGTGCCATCACTTCCTCCAAATGAAATGGCTTCACAACATAATCGTCAGCTCCAGCATCAATACCGTGCACCTTATCAGACCAACGGTCTCGCGCCGTTAGCATTAAAACAGGCATGGAGAGCCCTTCTTGACGCCACTTTTCAACAACACTAATACCATCAATCTGCGGTAAACCTATATCAAGTATCACCGCGTCGTAAGACTCTGTGCTCCCTAAAAAATAAGCTTCTTCACCATCGAAAGCACTATCGGAAACATATCCTGCACGTCTTACAGCTTCTGCTAATTGATGGTGAAGATTCCGATCATCTTCAACGATTAAGATACGCATCACAACACCATCTGCCAAAAACTAATCAGCAGGAACAAAAAACTCAACACGACGTAACTTTTCACCATTACGGGCTGGTACAACAACTACAATTGCACACATGTCCTTTCCATCCTGAACAACCGGTTTTGAACGGACGAGAACCCCGCTCTCTTGCGCGGCAGCCTTCTTACCTACTTCAGCACACCCAGAAGCTAGAACAGAATCTGCTCCTAAAAAAGCTGCTATTATTACGAACAAGAATTTTTTTTTCATCATAAATATTTCAATAACCCATCTCTTCTCCTTGATAAAGGATAAAAGAAATAATGGTTTTTTTTAGTCGATTTAAAAATCACAAATGGAAATAATTTATCCTCTATCTTACAGAAGAACATATTAACATTACTCCAAATTTTTAAAAAATCAAAAAAATATTTTTAATAATGAGAATAAAATTTATTCAATAAAATAATAAAATATTAATACACTATCTTACGAAAAATGAATAATTCTAAAATAAACTCTTTCTCTGTTAGCACTATAGCAAAAAAATACTTCTACTCCATATAATTATTGTAGATTTGTTTGGTTGTATTTCTTTGCCATAGGCTCTCTTTAAATGTTTGATTTTTTTAAAAAAAAGAAAGGGCAACATCGTAAGCCATTTCACAGTCCTGCTCTCATTGAATTAGACGCACGATTAGACACAGCGCTTTATCACATTCGTTCTGCTAACAGTTTTTTCTGGAAAAAGGCAAAAATCGTCTCACAAAATTTTCATCTTCAAGGATGGAAACGTTTTATCGTTGAAGTTCTCGATGAAATACTGACATTAGGGTTGATGGGATTTACTCTTTTCACTATTTTGGGCATTTCTGTTTTTGAAGTGACCAAAACAGATTGGTCTTCTCCTAAAAACTTTTCCATTCTTTTTCTAGATCGCTATGGAAATTCCATTGGGCACCGTGGTGCACTGCCGGCGATCTCTGTCCCCGTTGAAGAAATGCCTGACACTGTTATTAAAGCGGTTCTCGCTACAGAAGACCGTCGTTTTTTTGATCATTGGGGCATTGATTTTCAAGGACTTACACGGGCAATTTCACAAAATATGCAAGCTAAAGGTGTGGTGCAAGGTGGTTCAACTCTCACACAACAATTGGCTAAAAATTTATTTTTAACAAACGAAAGAACCATAACACGTAAAATCAAAGAAGCTTATCTTGCTCTTTGGCTAGAAGCAAATTTTAGCAAAAAGCAGATTTTACAACTTTACCTTGACCGGGCCTATATGGGAGGAAACAATTTTGGTATTGCCGCAGCAGCAAAATTTTATTTTGGAAAAAACATACGTCATGTCTCTTTAAGTGAATCTGCTATGTTAGCAGGACTCTTTAAAGCTCCAACAAAATATGCTCCTCATAGTCATCTCTTTGCGGCTCAAACACGTGCCAATATCGTCCTTTCTAATCTTGTTAATAGTGGCTTTATGACGAAGAGCCAGATTATCAATGCGCATCGCCACCCTGCTAGGGCACTTCCCCAAATAGAAAATAATCAGCCTGATTATTTTCTTGATTGGGCATTCGAGGAAGTCAAAAAAATGCGCAATCAACTTCCAAGCCATAGTTTAATTATTCAAACGACTCTTGATCCAAATATTCAAAAAGCAGCAGAAGAATCAATTGCATATCATTTACATCAGTATGGTCAACAATATCGCGTAACACAAGCTTCCACTGTTATACTCGATAATAACGGTGCCGTATGCGCAATTGTTGGAGGACAAGATTATAAAAAGAGCCAATTTAACAGAGCAACACAAGGCGGACGACAAACTGGTTCTTCATTCAAACCTTATGTTTACGCAACCGCACTGGAACACGGACTTTCTCCCTCGACAATCGTTTTAGATGCTCCGATCAATTGGGGAGGTTGGACACCAAAAAATAATTCGGGCCGTTATTTGGGGAAAATTGATTTAGCAACAGCTTTAGCTTTTTCTATTAATACAGTCCCTGTGTATCTCACCTATCAATATCTTCACCGCGATACCCAACCTATCATAGATCTCATCAAGAATATGGGGATTAACGCGCATATTTTATCACACAAAACGATGGTTCTTGGCACTTCCAACATGACCCCCATGGATCAAGCAACTGGCTTTAATGTCTTTGCGAATGGTGGGATAGCTGGTAATCGTCATGGGTTCACGCAAATCAGAACAATTGATGGGCATGTGGTATGGGATTTCGAGCATAACGGAAATAAGTTACACCGAGTTCTCAGCAGACAATCAGCTGCTTATATGAACCAAATGATGGTGGGTGTCACAACACGAGGGTCTGGTAAGCGTGCTGCTCTGCCCATGACTCTCGTCGCTGGGAAAACTGGAACATCACAATCCTATCGTGATGCTTGGTTTGTTGGCTTTACTGGCAATTATACTGGAGCGGTATGGATGGGAAATGATAACTTTTCACCGATGAATCGTGCTTTTGGGGGTGGAGTTCCTGCCATGATATGGCAACGCATCATGCTTGCTGCACACCAAAATATTATGCTCAAACAACTCTATGGTGTTAAAGATTCTCTTCTTCCTTATCATCCCCCAATACTTTCCTCCCATGCAGATTCTGAATTTTTTTCCCCAATACCCTCTACGCTTTCTCCTGAAACATTGAATATTGTGCGATTGATTAACAAAGATCTGAAAAAACCATCTGCAATTTCTTTGAAGGTGAAAACAACTGGAGATTCAACATTTTGAATTCAAGATATTCACTGATGTTTTTTAATATCACCATTTTCTTTTTTATCTTCGCTTTTTCCATTTTATGTGGAAAACTGAGTGTCGATTATGTGCTCAATTCCTTTCCTCATTTTGAACGCTTTAGAATTGGAAAATGGAGTGCTTATCCAAAAATGGGAACCGCCAATATGGATCCTTATACCCGCGCCCGCACGACCAAACGAGGCATTGTTTCACTCGGACGCACTGAAGGTCTTCAATTCCAGATTTGGCAAGACAACCAAGGGCGTCCACTCCACCCCCACTGTCATTATTTACTCAAAGGCACCATCCCTGAAACTCGTCTTTTCACCCTTTATACAGCTGACAAATCCCTAAAACCCTATACTTCATCCAAAGAAATACCTTTTGAACTCCACACGAATGCTATTATTTATGAGCATGATGGCTCATTGCGCATCAATATTTCACCTACACCACAAGCTGGCAATTGGCTTGCAACAGTTAGTCAAAAAGAATTCGGGCTTATTCTTACCTTATACGATACCTCAATCATCTCTGCAACGGCATTACAAAAGCTTACAATGCCATCAATAGAACAAATTCCATCAGGACAAATAAATTGTGACTAGATTTATTCATACCGCACTTCTTGCAATCATTGGCGCTATTATCGTTCATATTTGCGTTCTCTTTCTGATCCCCTATTGGGCACAAAATAATATATGGACAGCACTTAAAAAATCCGGAGCCCCTTATCAATTTGTTGCTTTTACTCCCGATAATCCTATTCAACAATCTGCTGATCCCCTCTTTCTTCTTAAAGTCTGCAGATTTAATCTTGAAAATGGACCTGTTCATTTAAAAGCTTTGAAAACACGACAATTTTGGTCACTAGCAGCCTACTCACACAAAGGAATTATTTTCTATAGCCTTAATGACCGAACAGCCCCTGATAATACACTCGATCTTATTATTGGAAAACCAATACAAATCATAGAACTCAAAAAATCAAAACCTAAAAAAAATGCCAATTCAGTTTTGGTTGCTAAAAATTTGAATGAAGGTTTTGTCATTTTACGTATTTTTGCCCCTTCTTCACTTGCAAAAAAAGAAAGTGAATCTTTTCTTTCATCTGCGACCTGCCGCATATTTTATGAATAAAAACGGAGTAACCTCTCATTTGTACAATACCTTACTTTCTATACAAAATACATGAAGCCTATCAAAATGGTTATCTTTTTCTCTATTAATTGAATCTTCGAATTCAGATTTATCTGATTATAAATCCCTCAATTTTTTATTGAGATAGAATGAAATCTCTATTGCACATCATCATATCCTATTTGATTACGCATTATCTGACAGAAAAAACTCCCAGCAATCAGAAGAGAAAATCAAGAGTAAAGTTCTAGAAAAATATGCTGCTAACAACCGTAAAACTTGTTATTTGAGTTTATTTCTTTTTATTTACAAACATTCCCATAAAATTCGCATCAATGACATGATAAACTATAGAAAAAATACTGATTACCTTCAATGAAGTGCAAAAATAATCGCTGGAAACTTATAAGACATTATGCATCCTTGACCTCAAAAATAAGTGCTTTATTTTTGTTTTATGAGCATAAGCTTTTTGTAAGATATGCACTCTGAAAAAACTTGGCTTATAGTTTACAATTGAGGGGAAAAACTTCATGAAGAAGAGATATGTTCGGTTCATTTCAAGAGCAGCAGTATGGTCCCCTCGATTTGGTGGATTGTCGTTCTTTGTTTTATTATTTTCATTCATTTTACAACGTTTTTCCGTCATTAACGTAACCGACTTCATAATTTTGATCGGAATCTCTACCGGCTGTGTGATTATTTCTCTTTTTCTTGCTTTAAAAGCACTTTACAGCTTATGGGTCTATGGAGCCCTAGGGGGAATGAAAGCTTTAAAAGGGATCATTTATTCGGTAATAACGGCTACACCACTGATGTTATTTTTTGGACTTTGGTTTACCTTACCGGCTCTTTACGATATTTCTACCGATACACAAAGCCCGCCGGCTTTTTTTCGCACAATACGTCCCAGCGATGCTTTACCGCTCAAAAGTGTTTTGACTGAACAAGCAACATTACAGATGTCACAATGGCCAGAAATATCGGGGCGCCGTTATGATGGCTCACCTGATCGTATTCGCGAATCTGTTCTCAATGTTTTAGCAGCCTATGATTGGCCTGTTGTGGCTCAACGAGAGTTTAAAGGTGAAGAAAATGCGCTTTATATTGAAACAATGGCAAAAACTTTTTACCTTGGTTTCATTTCAGACATTGTGATACGCTTAACCAATGAAGGGGATACAACCTTCGTTGATATGCGCTCTGCTTCTCGTTATTTGCCAAGAGATTTGGGGACGAATGCTGCTTTTATTATCGATTTTATGGATGCCCTTGATACAGAAATCGCGTCACTGCCTCTTTCTCAAGATGATGAATAGAAGTTAGAGGTATAATAAATTATATTTGACTAAATCAGCTTATTTCAAAAATAACTTTTGAGACGTGCAAAAGCAAATAAATCAGTTATTATTTCTCAACAGCTATAAGCATACTGACAAGTTCTTTGACCATCCCCTGGCAACTTATAGCCTATTTTTAGCTCGTCATATGTAGATAAAATATCTGAATTCAAATTCTAAACTTAAATACCATAATTGAATTTACGTATATTTTTTATGCTCAGAAATCTCATCATAAGAGGAGGCAAAAAGACTTCTCTAATAAGGAAATTAAGCATTTCGTACAGGCTTATTTTTCCAATGAGAGTAGAAAATCATATCTCCATCAAGATAGAGAAATCTATTTATCTAATCTGATGTAAACTCACATAGTTACAGAAAAAATCAAAAATAAAAACACACTTATCATCGATGATAAGATTTTACAGATTTTTTAAAATCTGCAAGCATTAAATCTTCAAAAAAAAACATTACAATACATACAAATTCACCGATAATTGTCACAATCAATGATAATTGCAATTTTGTAAACAAAAATAATAATAAAATAAAAAACTAATATCTAATATATTTAAACGCAAAATAAATAAAACAAAACGCCAAAAATAACAAAAAGAACCAACAAAATGTCTTAAGCGACTCCTTTATACTATTTTTCCAACTATCACTACTGTATCTATAAATTAATGCAAATGAAAATATAAAAATAAATATTGAAAACAACATATCAAAAACATTACCAATTAATAGTAAAAAATATTATTACCAATATACATAATGTATAATATAATTTTATAAATAATTCTATTTACAATACTGTTGAATTATGAGACATAATAACTGTTTTTTCTTAACAAAATAATAAAATTAAATGAACAATTCACCTGAAAATCTCGTATCCTTCTCGTGGTTTACTAAAACTACCAAGAAATATATTCATTATGTCATTGAACTTAGTCTTGTGGCCATTGTTTTGCGCTTACTTGGCTTGGTCAATCCTTTTATTTTTCAAGCGATTATTGACCGTATTTTGCCCTTTCAGCGCATAGAAAGTCTTTATGCTATCGTTTCCTTATGATTGCTATCATGCTGTTTAGTACAGCTCTGAGTACTCTATCGGGATATTTAGGAGCTTATTTAGCAAATCGGCTAACTCTAGAATTTGCACGTCGTATTTACACCCATGTGTTAAGCCTCTCTTTGCCTGTCTTACGCACTTGGCAAATAGGAGAGTTGTTCACACGTATTGGAGAGGTTGATATGTTGCTAAAAGTTAATATATTTAAGGAAAAAATTCATAATATAAAAAATAATAATTAATTTCAATATTTCTTTTTTTAAGTTTTTTTCCAATCATTACCTTTGAATATATAAATAAATCTAAAATTCTAATCATAATTGTTGTTAAAAAAGATTTAAAATATCCATAATAAAAAACCCAAATAATTATATATTCACAAAATTACAAAAAATATATAAGCTATAATTTATTCTCATATAACAAACATAATATATTAATAATTATTAACAAAATAATTATTAATATAAAATAGAAAAAATAATATAATTAATCCAAATAATGTTGCTTTTATAGATTCTTTCCAAGTACAATCACTAATTTTTTTAAAAATAATAATATATATGAAGGATCCTATAATTATAAAAAATGGCCATTTTATAACTTTATAAAAAATATCCATTATAATACACCTTAAATTATAATGTATCTCTGAAATTTGTTGTAAAATACTGAATTCAGAGATACTTTTATATTATTTAATAACTAAAAAGGATGACACTCATTATACTTACTTTCCAAACCGTACGCAAACCCTAGCGCATAGCCTGCCATTGCGTGTCCCCCTACAACTTCTAGAGTTAGTGGTCCCGCTACCCAACCGTACGTTAACCCACTTATAATTCCATTAGCCCCACCTACAAGCGCTGTCGAACTCCCAGCAGAGATATAGTCAAAAGGACCACATTTGTCAAAGAAACCTCTTGAACCAAACATATTATTTCTCCTTAATTAATTATTTAAAAAACGTATCCATATGATACACTT
The DNA here is from genome assembly GCF_042194855.1 of Bartonella sp. CL70QHWL. Taxonomy (NCBI): domain Bacteria; kingdom Pseudomonadati; phylum Pseudomonadota; class Alphaproteobacteria; order Hyphomicrobiales; family Bartonellaceae; genus Bartonella; species Bartonella sp. CL70QHWL. The sequence goes on from NZ_JBHINJ010000002.1 coordinate 150,594, forward strand.
TCTATAAAAAACGTGTCTATATGATACATATTCAAGAGAACCTTACCATATTTAGAGCTAACCCACTATAAATAAGTGTTTCTCAACTTACCAGACTTGCTATGAATAGCAACACAGAGGTTAAGGGGGCTAATCCACTCTCAAGCTGAACTTTGATTAACTAATTTCACTAGAATTGGCTGGGGTACCTGAATTCGAATCTTAAATTTAATTGCAATAAGATATTGATTTTATTTATATTTTTTAACGGTTAGGGACCATATAATTAGGTTCGGGAATAGGATTTTCACACTTTCCTTTACAAAGCGCATTCTTTTTGCCAGCTTTCTCTAATAATTTTTTTAATAGTTCTAAATCTTCTTGTGAAATAATGTTTATCAGTCTAGAGAACATACCAACAGCTTCACATCTGAATGTATCAGAAGGCTTTATAGTGAAACTTTTACGACAAGCATCTGATTCTCTTCTCAAAATTTCTGCTACCTCTTGATCTAAAGCATAGAGTTCAATTAGCTTTTCCTCCAGTCCTACAGGAACAGACTTTTTGCCAATTTCTATAGATGATAAAAATGCTACAGATATATCTAATTTTTTAGCCATATCTAAAAGGCGTTCTGAATGATCAATGCGAAGTTTGCGTAAGGTTTTACCAAATGGTGTTGGCATCTAAAAAATCCTATTAAAAAAGAAGCTCTCTCGTGATTCTAGCAGAAATTCTCAGGCTTTCGTTAACTGATTTTTTACTATAATGGTTTTTTTAATTTTTTGAGAACCACTGCTTTAAATGTGCAATGACATTATCTAGCGCATCCATGAGGCGTGCAAAATCAAGGATAAACAAAAAAAGAAAAAATGCTATCCACTTCATCAAGCGAGACATCATTTTCACGCTTTGATAGGTGATGATCATTTCTTGAAGCATTTCTTTTTCTGATTCTGTAAGCTCTGTGTGTTTTTTGGATTTTTTTCTAACCATGTTTCCACCCACACAAGCGTTCACCTAGATTATTGTGCTTTAAGATCTCTCTTGCTAAGTTTGAACTGATGGCGTTCAGATCTTGCCGGCTTAAATAAATAGGTAACCAACCAACACAAGAAGAAGCATATTTATTTGTTGCGCAACCAGTCAGAGAGAGCAGCATGCACATCAGCATCACTTTTTTGATTAACTTCACTTTCCACCTCCAGCCGTGTTGTGGCTGCTTTTAAAGCTTTTTCTGTTTGCTTTTGTTGCTCTGCTTTTTTACCAAGAGTAAAAGCTCTTGCTAAGGCAATAAAAAAAGCGGCTAAAGCCGCACCTGTTACCATCAAGTTTCTTTTCATCCATAAGATCATAGGCGGTGCTCCTGAAAGCGTTTAGCAACAAAGAAAATGCCAGTACATGCGGCTAAAACCATAATGGCGGCTAAAGCCCATTGAATGGGTCCATTGCCCACTAAAAACCCACCAAGACCTGAAAAAGAACCAATAATCGGTGCCAATGCTTCTGCTTTGAGAAACCCTGTTGGCTCTTTGGATTCTACTGTTTGATAATTAGAAGAAACATAAGCCCCTTTCGCCCACAACCCTGCCTCTGCTACACGCCGGTGTACAAGACCTTGTAAACGTTTGCCTCCCGCTTTAGTCCACTTTTGTAATTCGAAGGGAACGGCTTCATAATCCCCCCGATTAAGCCTTTTAAGCAGTGTAGAGTTTTGGAAAGCTGCAATACCCACATTATAACAAAAGGAAACAAGAGCACCGAACTGCTCGTCGCTTAAATTCACACAAACTGCTTTTTCTACCGCCCTCTCATATTGCCGCAAATCTGCTAAAAGCATGGTTTCGGCTTTTTTTTCCGTAATCACCATACCCTCAACAACTGTTGGTTGACCGGCTTTTTTCGTATGACCATAACCAATCGTCCATATGCCAGAAGTATCTTGATAAGCCTGCAAGCGCAAACCTTCCCACTTTTTTAAACAGTATAAACAGTCTTTACTTATTTTCCGTGCCATTGTTCAATTCACCTTATAAATATACCTTTATGAGTACTGCTCCGTCACCACCGTCGCCGCCAATTTTGTCGCTTCCGTGTTTCCCATCAAAATATCCACCGCCGCCGCCGCCGCATTCTTTACCACCTCTACCACCGTTACCACCTTTGTAACTCTCACCACCTTGCCCCATGATAGAACCCTTGCATTGACCACCACCACCGCCGCCGCCGCCAAGAAACGAACTTCCACCGGTACCAGCTCTCTTGCCGTCGACTCCACTTCCTCCACCATTCCCACCAGAAAAAATAAAACTCTCACCACTGATGCCCTCTCTGTTTCCTCCTCCATCGCCACCTTTCCCTCCAAAGTTAACGAGAGTCATGGAAACGGAATATCCTCCTTCTGCTGTAACAAGCCCTTTGATCATTGTTCTACCACCATTGCACAAAATGTTACTGTCATTGCCTTTACCACCACGACCAATGTAAGCTGTTTTTAATTTATCTAAATCAGAACCTTTCATTTTAACATGCACACATTGACCGCCGCCGCCGCCACCATCCTTAACGCCACCACCTCCACCGCCCCAAGCCCATACTTCGATATCGGTGTCAGCAGTAATACCATCAGGCAATGGAATATCTCCGCTTTCTGTCATCAGAATTTCAACAGGTTTTCTAACCCCGCCACCATTGTTGCCGCTACCAGCGCCGCTGCTATTGCTACTATTTGCTTTGATTGAAGCCATCAGTTTGGCTGGTGAGATAAGTGCATCCACTGTCTTTATGCCATCAATCCAGTCTTTTTTTGCAAGAGGTTGAATGAGATCAACTTTTTTCTGTACACTATCCGCTGTTTCTTGTGCGACACTTGCCACAGCTTGTGCCCTGTCTCCTGTTTTTTGTGCGGACTCAGCGGTATTTTTCGCATCTACAGCGTGATCTTGCGCATCTTTCGCTGTATTGAATGCAGCACTCCCTATACTCCTTGCCTCACTTGCTGCATAAAGCCCTTGTTGTGCACTTTCTTGTGCGTGCTGTGCCACATCTTCAATTTTATCAATTTTTGCAACCTGTGCACGTTCTTGAGGGGTTAAAATAAGATGCGTATTCCCCTCTTTCATATTCTCCATATCAAAGGCATCTTTTGCTATTTTATCTGGATCATAGACTAATCTTGACATACCAACAGACTTTAATCCTACAAAATAACTAATGGTATTTTTGAGATCTACCGGAGATATGGGATAATAAACACCTTCACTTCCCTTATGCCACTTTTCTATTGTTGGTTGGGTAGCACTCAACCATCGTAGTTTTGATCTTTCCTCTGTGGTTAAGATCTTTTTTGTAGGACCCTCGTTCATATTTTCCATAGAAAATACATTTGCCCCCACATTATCGGGATCATATGTAGCAGCCTTCATATCGCCAATCCCTAAAGGCGATATTTTTACCCAGCCAGCGCCTGATAAAATCGCATTCTCACGAGCTTCACCACTTGCTTCAATATCGTGGATTGTGACCTTATCTTTGTAAGCAAGAGCTCCAATATCTCTCTTTGCAACAGCATCATCAGCCTTTTTCCCTTGAGCAGCTGTTGCAAAATATTCTACCTGATAAGCTGCTGCACTTCCTACTGAAACAGGTGCAAGAGCCTTACTATTTAAAATACCTTCTTTGACTTCTTTCTTTGTTGCTGGTTCAAGCTTAAATATGTGCGTATGATAGGGTAATGGCATCGCGTTTCATTCCTTAGTAAGTCTGTTTTTGAGATTTTTGGGGATGAGAGACTGTAATTCATCAATAAGTTTTTGCATGATCTCTATGCGTTTATCTGTTGCTTCTTTATATTCTGCCAAAGCGCTTAAAAGATCATGCTGTATGTCGCTTTTGACAAGATCAAGTACCTTATTTAAGGGTGCATGAACCATTCTATTGCTTGCATAAAAAAGGACGCGGATTTGCTCCGCGTCCGCAATATCATCAATAGCAGACGGATTATTGATCATTTGAAAACCTTATGATTTTATGGCATAAACAACCGGTACATTAATAGGGCGCGTTTCTGCCTCACCCGTTGAAGAAAGTGTTACCTTGTGCGTATGCACTCCAGCAGGTTCTGTTATCCCTGAAAGGGTTTGATAGTGATAAGAGGGGTTTCTTCTACCAATATCATTGGCACTCCATCCCACTCCATTATACTGAAACTCGTGTGTATGCTGTCCCGCCGATTCAACACTACAAATATGTGTATGCGATTTAAGGCAATCTTGCTGTATATCGGCAAATTGTCTACTTCTGTCTAAACCGCGACCATTATCAAAGCCGCGCAAAAACACTCCTCTAAAATCTGGAACTTTAAAGGTTGTATCACTGTTTTTTCCCCATTTATCCCCTATCGCCTTGAATAATTGCGGATAATCTTTGCGTTCATAAGTAGCGCCATCACATAAAAGCCAGCCGTTTGGGACTTCTTGCATAGCAAAGGTCGCAATAAAACCACAAGGAAAGGTTTCAACCTTCGGTGGTGGAATGGGAGTAGGATTTAAAAGATACCAGCCCTCAAGACCTTTTGTTAATGCGCCATCATTATAGACTATTTCATAAATACCATTTGTTTGTAACTCACCACCTGTCAATGGTACTATCCCCGTGCTGGTGGCTTTATAGAGTGGCTTTGCTCCTATATTATTCATGTTTATTGTTGTCGTACCAATATTTATACCACGCGCCTTAAAGCGAATAATGATATCGTTTTTATATTTTGCTATTGGCGAAACCGTCGTCAACGTGATTGATGTTGTTTGTTCCTTTCCATTCACAATAAACTTTGAGTCAAGAGAACCACCATTATCGGCAAGATATTCACGTATACGCTGCATCATGACCCGCGCACTATCATTAACAGAACTAGGCGGCTGCCCTTCTGCCCAATTAATGATACTATCGGAATTGGCATTTTGATCAGCTGTGAGTGACCAGTCATAAATATCAGACATGATAAGCCCCCGTTCTTCTTAATAGCTCTTCGCGCAATTGCTCTTCTTTTTGCCGCCCATAGGAACTAACAGATTGCCGCCTAGAGGGATCAATAAGAGGTGTTAAATCTGTCGGTCCCCCAGTCGATTGTGAGAAACCCGCCATGACTGGTTGCTGTAACATTTGTTGCTGTACCATCTGTGCCTGCTGTTTTTGTCGTTCTCCATTCTCTCTCATTAAATGAAGCAAACCGGAAAAGCCCTTTTTAAGAGCACCTGCATCAATACCTTGTGCTTGCAATGGTGTGGTTTCCATAATCTGTCCTGTTAAATTGTCTCTGCTTTCAGGTGCCATCATTCTGTTTGGAAATGGCGTGTCATATGCCATCAATTGGTTGCCCCCTTGATTACCTTGACCCACTTGATTACCTTGAAGTGTCTTTTGAAGCCTCTCAAACCCACACAAAGGACCCTCCTCGTTTGGTGCTGCTTGTCCATTGCTTTGGTTTTGCTGTATCGTTCTCTTCAAAGCATCTCCCGTTTTATTATAAAGCCCATAAATATGATTCATAAAATCCCCTGCTGTAGCTTCCATGTTGCCACCGTTGAGTGTGACTGCCTGTCGACCTAAAAGCTGGCTTGCTGGAATATGTGGATTTTTGATAAGTTTTACTGCCCCTGCTGGTCCTTGTTGGTGTGCGAGGTAAAGCTCTGCCTCTGATGGCTCTCTGCCTAATGCTGTGACTAAATAACGCGTATTATCCTTCGTTAACCGTGCCATAGCATCGGTTGCTTGAAAGGGATCAAACTTATTATTCAGTTGATAGTGTTTTGCTGTTGAATCGAGAAATTGATACAGCCCCCCTGCACTGCTGTTCTTATTTCTTGCATTTGGATTACCATTACTTTCTATCATAGCAACACGTTCAAGAAAGCTTTCTGGTAAACCATATTTTTGTGCTGCCTGTGAAATGGCACGCTTCACTTTGGGATGAAAATTGATCATTAGTTTATAACCGTTCTATCAACGCTGCTATTCAAAATAATGCCAACAAAATTAATGAATTTCGTATAATTTTCTCGTGTTATTAAGCGTTTCTTTTCTGCTTCATGAAACGTCTTAATTAGTTCAACGGCTTTTTCTCTTGCTAACCCAAAATCTCCTTTTTCCCGCGCTGTTATAAGCGCTGCAATATCTCTCTCAGTATCTTTATGGACGCTTGAGAATTTGCGTCCAAATTCTCTTGCGAAATTTTTTACAACTGCCTTGATGAAAGCAATCTTTCCTATACCCATAGTCTGTTGTGCCCCCCTCTCTTCCACTTCACCCATATGGTTTGGCAAGCGTGCAAAAAGCTTTGTTCTTTCCACTTCTGGCTGCAACACTTTCATAAGTTGCTTGGCTTTATCCTCGCCAAAAATACGCTGCAACTTTTCTTGACCATTTTGCGTGTCAAACAAACTCAAAAGATTGTGGTCAAAATTCTGTGCATTGCCTGCCGCATGTTCTAGTTTCGACCGTATACCTTTTTGAAAAGCCTCTTTTTCCATCAACCCAAAATCCGAAAGTTGACTGTTGATTGTGTCGAGATTAACGCTCTTCTTCAGTGCTTGCTCTCCCTGCTCGAGGGCATCACCAATAGTACGCTCGTCATAATAAATTTTCCGTGCTTTAGCATAATCTGGAGAGGACGTATCCAAAACGTCCAGAATGCGTTGTTTGAACAGAGTCAAATCTCGCGCATATCCTTGTTTTCCTTTGATGCGCGCAGAATTAATTTGATCATCCAAAACCTCTTTCATCTTATGTAAAATTCGCATATTCAGCTTTGGATATCCATTGCTCCCTATAACTGTTGCATCCGCTTCATTTGGCATTTGCGCAATTGCTTTTTTATAGGCTTTTTGGAAGGCAGGAGTTTCTTGCAACCGCGATAAATCTTCACGAACAGCATTAGAAATGGGAGAAGCTTTCGCCCTCTCATAAAATGGTTCAGCCTTTTTCTGTGCTTGTTTGATAATCTCTTGCTTTAAATTAAGCGTATCTACTTTTGGACCCATCACATCTGTCAACGCATCCTTTACCCGCAGTGCACTCGCATCTTGTCTAGCTCCCAAACGATTACTTATGAGCGAATATGTATCAGAATCTTTTTTTGCTGCCTTAAAAGCTCTTGTAGCAAGCTCATCATGAAGATCAATAATCATTGAATCAGGACCTCGCTGTTTTAATGCCCTTTCAAGTTTATCAACACCTTCATCCCCTAAAGTTTGGCTTACATCCCTAAGCGCTCTATCGCTTATCTGAAATGCTTCTTTTTCTACACCTTGTGTTATTGGTTCAGTTTTACCAAACAATTTCTCAGCTGTTTTTTTGACAACAGCAGATGTTTTCTTAACACCAGAAGCCGTTACTTTGAATGGTTTTGTAACAAAAGGTGTAACCTTTAAAGCAGAATGTGCCACAAATGGTGTTGCAACGCCTAGCCCTGCACCTAACCCAGCAGACACTAGAGTATCTGCAAGCCCTTCCCCTTCACCACTGCCTGCTATTCCACCATAAATGGCTCCAGTTTTTGCTGCACGCCCCAAGCTAAATTTTGCTGCCTCTTTACTTGCTACTGCTTTCATTGCTGCTTCACCTGCAGCTTTTGCCGCTGCCCGTTCCGCACCCTCTGCTAAAGCAGATTGCACCGCCCTTTCTCCTGCTGCTAAAGCTTTACTGGTTATTTGTGCTCCTGCAACACCAGCTCTACCTCCCAGCACAACATCAGCCCCAATTGCCGCACGAGCAGCAGCAGTAGCCCCTGCCGCGGGTGGAAAGAGGGCAGAAGCAATTACGGGTGCCGCAGCACCCGTTAAATTCCCCGCAAGAGATGCATAAAAATGATCTCGGTTCGCCGCTCTTTGATAATCACGCCATCGCTTTGTCACTTCATTATATTTTTTAACTGCTTCTTCATCTCCCATCCAATAATTAATAGGTCCCAGAGGTCCCGAAGCGAATACTCCAGCTATTTCATCATCATACCCCATAGTTAACCCATGAAGAGCTCCCCATCCAAAAGCACCCGCTGCACTTGGATGTGGACCATCTTCCTCTGTTGCACCATTATTTCCTGTAACAGAACCACTTAGCCTTTCCTTATTCTTCGCGAAAAGCTCTTGAAGCTGTTCTGGTGTATAGTCACTTATATGCCCAATGACTCTTGTGTTTTTACGATTAATAAGAGGGGGGATTACTTCAGCCATTGGTTTGTTTCTCCTTAATGCGTCCATCTCTATCAACGAACAACATGCCTTCCGGCAATGCTTCTATCTGTTTTTCTAGTGGATCATTTGACTGTGCATGATTTCCCTTATAAGCATCTTGCCCATAGGCGGCTCGAACGAGCTCGTTTGTTGCTTCTGCACCACCAAAAAGAATTGCGCGCGTTGCTGCATTGGATTTATTGAAAGTGTCAATAACTGTTTTTAAAGATTTCTTCATTTGCTCTGCAGAAAGATCTTGATACAACGCCGCTACAGAGTTTTGCAATGCTTGCAATTCCATATTAGACAAATTCCCAAAGCCAGATGCGCCATTTGGTGAAAATGCTTTTGCTTTTCTCAAGGCATCAAGCCCGATACTTGCCTTCAATGAATCGAGCATATGCCCAAAATCTTTTGCCTTAGAATTAGGAAGGAACGACATTATAGGACCAGTGAAACCAACAACATGCGGGTGTTCCTCAATAGTTTTTAGCAATTCTTTAGATGCTGAGAGTATACGATTTGACCTGTCTGCTGTTTCCAGAATTCGCATTTGCATTTGTTGGTTTTTACGCTCCTCCTCCTTCTGTTCTTGAATTAATTTATGTTCTGAACCACTGCCTGCAATTGGCACCGCACGTATGCCACCAAGTGCATTTTCATCCTTAACATACATATAACCTGATTCAGGCTTTGACAGCATGCCATCGGTATTCCCCCCTAATCCAGAAGCAGTGGAACGCTGTCCTCCTTGGACAGGTATAATTTTCCCTGTGCTTGTTGAGACTTGGAAAGTCATATCCTCAGGCAATCCCTGCTCTGCCTTTTCTTCCGCTGTCAATGTTCTATAGCCTTCTTGAGGGCTTAACGTGTTGCCTATGATTTTCATGGCAAGATCTGGATATTGCGTGAGTGCTTGCGCATCTTCATCGCTATACCCTTTAGAGCGTAAAAATTGCAAAGTTTGTTTATATTGTGCGCGTTCCTTGTTGCCCTGCCGCATAAGGATAGATGCATTTGAAAAACTTTCTTGTGGTGTCTTTCCTAACGCAAGCCCTGCAAAAAAATCCATTAAATGCTCGGAAAATTCTGATTTTCTAAAACGCTCCCATAAGCTACTTGGATTTGCTCCTGTCTGAACAAAGTTATCAAGTGACTTGATATAATCTGTTTTTTGTTCAAGATCACCACTTGCTTTTAAATGCTCCTCTTCTGGTAAGTGTGCATTCAAATGTTTTTCTTCTTCTATAGGTGCATCAAAAAGCTTTTCCTCATCATTTCCAGAATCATTTTTCAAAGAGTTTTCCGCTATAGATTTCTCATTAAGTTGAGCAATATAATCCATCACATTTTTTTGCTGTCGCCCAGCTTCATCCCCACTAGACTGATCAATGTTCCCAACAAGTGGAGATTGAGGAATCATTGATGCAACACCTCCCTGATCTGAGAAGTCATACTTTTGTTGCTCTGGCGCCTCTTGTACCTTAACAGTATCCTTTGAAACATCCGGCAATGGAGGCATTTGGCGCTTTAAATCATCTGTAGACATAATCAATTCTGCTGGCGTTTTTTTCCCAGCTTGTTCTGTCCCTGCTTGAGAACCACGAATAAGCTCTGTAGGACTCAATTTTTGTGGAGTATTATCCCCATTGCTCACATCAAAAGAGTTTGTGCTAAAAGCAGCAAGTTCCAACGCTTTACGCTTTCTATAAGCTTTTTCACGCTCTAATGCATTTAATTCTTCTCGCCAAAACATCACTGCACCCTTTCCATCTCAAAGCCAAGCTTGCCATAATCCACATGCAAAAAGCCTGTCGCCTTATGCAAGAAAACAGCTTCTGGCTTTGACTTCAAAACATCCTGTGCCATCACCCCGCGATAGCGCTCTGGGTGCCCCTTGTAGTTGTATTCATAGAGTTTATAGCCATTTCTCTGCCCAGCTTCTCTGATGTTTTCTTTTGCTCTGATATCACTAAGCCCAGCAAAAGTACCAAGGATAGTTCCAACATTTCCAACAATCTCCCACGGATTAGGTTTTGGCTGTGGAGTCAATGTCGTCATTTGTCCTGTTCGCGTTCCATAATTTCCAGCAACAGCTCCACCAGCTGTAAGCAACTTACTTAACTGGTCCCAATCAAGATTGTTCTGCTGTTCCCATTTTTGCCGCTCTTCATCCAATTGCCGTTGATGATTGGCATCAAGCACACTCCCTCCCGTCAACGCATTAAGATTTGCCTGACCTTGACCTTGAAAGAAGTTATTGGCGCCCGCCAACTGATTTTGGTTTGCTTGGTCAATGAGACCATTGGCATTCATCATGTTGTTGACATCTTGGTTATATTGCTGTGATAAAGCTTGTGTTGCTATGCCCCCCAATTCATCAGCCAAAACGCCGGTATGCGCACCCGAACCATAACGCCCAGCACCTGCCAATGAACTATTAATAGAGCTTGTTGCTTTATTTAATGCGTTTTGAAGTGCTTCATTAAAGTAAGGGTTATTGCCTATTTGTTGCCCTGAAGCCATGTTCTTTAAGTTTTGGCTTGTTGAATTTTGCCCTGTGGCTAATCCATTTAAAGTGTTGTTATCATAGTTATGCGTATTATTGCTAAGCCCATTAATCGCATTCTTTGTTTGATCACTTAAATCCGCAACACGCTGCCCGTCATAAACGGCTTTTCCGCTGCCTTGGTTATAAAAAGTCATGGCATCTTGAGCTGCGTGTTCAAAAATACCTTTTGCCCATGCAGGGGGTTCATTTGTTTGCGTCGTGTTTTGGGTATTCTGGATTGGTTTAGAACTTTTTCCCATGTTAAAGCTGCTTTCTATATTCTAAAAGATTAACGAGATATCCATGCGTTTTAAGAGATTTTTCCCACCCTCGCCTGCCTATGATGACAAGCTCTTCTGCCCCTTTTTCCTTGTAATAAGCTTCAATCTGAGTGATAAGCTTTGTTAAGGGTGCTCCTCCCTTTCCACCAAGCGTGACAACAACCGCCCTTAATGCTCCAGTGACGAGTTCTTGTAACTGTGTTGTGACATGCGCCATAAAGTTTTCATGCGCATCAACGATAATCCAAAGAACTTTTTCTCCCTTCAAAATATCGTTTAAAATGGTCTCTGTATTATAATCATCAGGGAATTTTTGATTAAAGTAAGCTATCGATTTTATGACATTATCAAAATAGGGCGCCATTTGTTCAGCGCTCCATTTTTCTGTATTATAGATCTTAAAACTCATCTTATGCCCACGGGTTTCAGCGTTACATCAAAGCCTGTTATATGTGTCCATGGCGTGCCTTCTGGTATTCTCAGACGCAAAGCGTGATAACGCGCCCGTGAGCGGATATTATACATCCCAATATTATAGCCGGCATAACGCTCTTTAGCCCAATTTAATTGGTTCTTGTTATCAATGATAAAAGCCGCCCCAACACTTAAAAAACCTTTTGTTGTATCCGCTTGAACAAAAGCCTCACTCATCAAGTTGATTTGCCTGCCCGTATCCCCCACAATTTGTGAAGCAATAACTGCTTCCATCGGAGGACCTGCAAAAAAACCAAATGTGTTGTCTGGCGTAAAGGCTCCCAAAACAGGCGCACCATTTTGCCACATCTTACTATCAAGAGAAGCTGGTAAATCTTTCAAGCTCTCTTGTACTTCGTCTAAGCCTTCTAATGTATAACCGGCTGCAAAAAGGGGAAATAAGAGAAGGTTTTGCCCCTTAATGACACTCCATATTTGCAAAAGCCAATCATAAACATAAATATGCATCCCTTCAGTGTTATCATTGATAGAAAAATAAACACGAGAATAGACCGGATCAATACATGCCCTCATCTCATCAATGGCAAAGTTATTGTAAAGTGTGAAGATGGTTTTATCGACTTTACCAAAGCCTATAGGGAGCATTTCACCAGCACTGTTGATTTGATAAAAACCATCATCAGAGACAAAGAAAGTACAGTCTCCACGGCTTGCAATTGCTGTGCTGCTTTTCGCACCTATTTTGTCTTTTATTTTTGCAAAACTGAATATAATTTTAGAGCCTGGTACAAAGGTTGCATGATAAATGGCTGAGCGCATGAAAATAAGTGGATTTGTTGATTCCGTAGACCCTTGAACATATTCTCCATCGGGAAAATCTTGATAATCGCAACTTTTCTCCCCAACCGTCCAATGTGTCGCATCATTCAAACCGGACCACTGAACACGGTTTGGCTTATCTGTTAATTGCATCAGGCAAACAAAATCACCCCACACACGCACAAGTCCAGCACGCGGGGGATTACCACTCAAATCACAAAACCTTTCATCCGTTTTTAACGAAAGCATTTGTGGTGGGTCATTGCTATTAACAGCAATGATATGATCACCAAAGGAGGCAAAAGACCAAAGTGCAGTCTCATTGGCGTGATATTGTGTGTGAGGTTTGCTAATGTCTTTCCAGCCGCGCGTGCTGTTGTCATATTCATAAAGTTTTGTTGGTGCCCCCACAATGATGCGCACACCACCCAATGAGCGCACCGCATAGACCCCCAAAATCACATCCGGAAAAGGATCTGAGACCGGCGCCACAATGGGAAACGGAATATACGAATTTGGTGCAGGTAAAACGTTCACGATCTCACTAGAATAACCACTATTAATAAATGCAACATCTGGTCTATACTCAGCAATAGGAATAAAGGTCATCAGAAATCCGTGTGTTGAATTTTTAACAAATTCTTGCGCCGTGATGTTTCAATTTGAAGCGCATCGAGTTGCTCTTGAAACATGGCAAAAGCTGCCGCTGCCATCTGTGGTTCTTTAATAATATTGGTATAAATTTCATATTTTGCACGCGTTTTGATCAGTTCATAGGCTTCTAAAAACCATATGGACGCTTCTTGTGCACTCTCAATATCTTTTATTCTTACAGGGTCAAGAATAAGCCTGATAGAATAAACGCGCTCTGGTGTTGGATACAAGACAAGCTTTTGTTCAAAATAAGCATAGCGTGTAGGCATGCCATGGCTACAATCATCCTCAAGATTCTCAATAACAAGAGGATCTACCTGCAAAAGCTTTGCTTTGCTGTGATTATCTTCATAAACGTAAGCATCAACAATGCGAACAGCAGCCGGAATAACTGGATTTTCCTCTGCGCCATAACGGCTTTTGCCCTTTAGAGTGGTAAAAACAACTTCGCGGCTTTCATTGAAATAAAAAGGCAATCGTTCACAAAAGCGAATAGCCGAAAATATCGCCCTTTGCACTTGATCAACATACTCATCTGTTTGATCATCTATTTCATCCTGAATATCGTTTAACATCTGGATAAAATTTTTATCCCAAGGAGCAATGGTCTGTTTGTCTCCAATCGGACCACCTGTCTGTACTATTATTGTCATATCAGCCTCTTCCAAATGTATTGGGGCATCTTGTATAGGAGGGGGACGCAAGCAATAAACGCCCCCTTGCCTTTAACGATTAGTGTAAAACTCAACAATCACCTCAGCATCACCTTTGGTGCTTTTCTTGTCTCGTGTCATGTAAATCGTATTTTCAGCCTCTAATGGAACATCTCGTTCCTCCATGGGTATGTACACATTGCCATCGGTAGATTGCCGAAGCCATACATCTCCATAATCATTACCATGAGGCTCTTTTCCAAATGTAGCTTTTACATCTTCAAAATCCTCCATAGTATAAGCTGTAATGCTTTTGATAAAAGCCCCTCGGGGTAGAACGCCAATTTTCGTTATCAACCCTTGGTCTGTACATTTAACACACGCCCGTAAAAAACTAACCTGCTGCGTAGAGTTGTTGCGTCCCTGCAAAACAGGTGGCAATCCCTCATCTGTCATGCCAATAGTCTCAATGGTTTCAACGATTTCATCAGGTTCCTGTGTAATTAGCGATTTTTCTGCCATAATTGTCATCCTTTAATAATTAGCTTGCTTCGGCAAAAGAAGGGATAACAATCGTACCAAAATCCTGCCCCCCTTGATCAGAATGCGGCAAGGTATAGCGTGATTTTTTCATGCCGATAATGGTTTTAGCTGCAACCCCAAATTCACGTTGATAATCAAACAGTTCTTCAACAAGTTTATAGCGTGTTCCCCCTTTCCCATCGCCTCCTGTTGCTCCATTGCCAACGCGCCCATAAGCCATGATAACACTTTGCGCACCAAGCAACACAGCACGGCGAACAGATGTTACAGGCTCTTGTGTCTTTGAATTGATACCATTGGGGACATGTTCAGCTTCACGCAAAATGACACCGTTATACATCCCCAAAGAACCATTAAAAATTGGGTTCTTAGCTCCAGAGCCATCATAAGCTGCCTTGGTAATGTCTAACCATTGCCCGCTCTTTGTATTGGTACGCAATTGGGTCACCTGTGTTGGGTGGAGATACATCACATATGCCGATTTTCCATCAACACGAACAGGGCGCAAACGTGGATTAGCAAGTTTAGCGCGTTCAACAGCCTGATCTATAAGATCTAATGTAAAAACATCGTCTTTTGTAAGTTCTTCATCAGTCTTTTTCTTAGCTGGGCGAATAATACGCAATTTGCTTGGCTCTAATGGAGCATTAAAGCCATAATGTACGGGTTTAAGGGTTATGGTGCGTCCTTCGAAGTGAATCCATGGTGCTGTATAACCTGCTGCCTGAATGAAGAACATCAAACTTAAGCGATCTGCATACCAATCAACAAGCCCATCCTTTGCTTCTGTTCGTAAATTAAATAAAACACGTTGTTGATCAATGGTGCCTTCATATTTTACGCGTACAGCATGAGAAAGCTCGTTAATACGCACCGTTTCATTCATAAATTGGAGTGCTTCTTCATTGCCTTCCAGCGTTTGTCCCTCGCTAACGCCATCCCCCATAAGTTGGACTCTTAATCCGCTCGTCACAGAGTCACCAGCGGATTTTCCTAGCATATCCAATACTTGAATAATGCTGTTTTTTCCTTTTCCCATCAGCGGTGCAATGGGCAACGCTTTTGAAGTTTCTGTGTTTAGCATCTTAGCCCAAACGCCAACGGCTAATGGGTCATTAAGATTTACCTGTGTTACTGCCATTTCAATCAATGCCTTTCTTGGTTTTTAAAACTCGCCTTGCGGCACCCCCAAACGATAACAATCACTTGGTTCTCTCTGTTGCGTCACCACGCACATCTCACGCTCTGCTCATAATTTGTTCAAATTTTTCGGGATTTTTCTCAACCCATACAGCAAATTCGGCTTCTGGCATGGAAAAGAGCGTTCTCACATCCATACCGCCTGTTGGAACTTGTCCGCCGCGCGCTGTAAGTGTCCGCGCTGCTTGAGAGCGCTCTTGAAGGGCTCCTACTTCGTCCTTAACGGGCGCTCCACTATAGCCAAAAGCTTTTGCTTTTTGCACCAGCACCTCAATTGGGTTTATACCGGCTTTCTGACACTGCTGGCATATTTGGCGCAATTCAGCACCAATTTGTTGTTGCCGTGCCTCTGGATCTTTCCATTGCGGATAAAGGCTTGCTTGCGCTTGTAAGACACTGTCTGCTCTTTCATAGAGATAGTCCGTGATACTGTCTAAATCTGGATATTTATCTTGTACTTGCGCTTTAGCTTCCTCGAAATAATCCCCCAACTTTTGGCGTTCATATTCCTCTTGACTCATGCGCTCTTGGCTCTCTCTCATATGAGAAAACTCATCAAGCAATTTCTGTTGTTCTTGTACCTTATGACTAAGCCATGCAAAATGTGCTTTTGGGTCGTCTTCTAGGGAGGGAATATTTTCCTCACGGCGGCGCGTGATTTCTTCCTGCATTGCGGCATATTTTTGCGCAAGTTCAATAGCCAATTCACGCGCTTCAATGACGCTTTGTTCTGCCTTTTGTCGTGCTTGCCGCTCTTGCTCTAGTTTATCAGATTCTATTACATCAGAATTTGGCTGCTCTTGAAGTGGTTCTACAGCTGGCTGTTCAGAACTTTCCTCTGCATCAAAAACTTCCTCAACTTGTTCTGGCTCGACCAACTCAACAGCATTATCACTGGCAAAATGTTCATCATAGATTGCTTGTTCTTCAGGCGTAAACTCTTCTTCCATATTCTGTCCCTTCAATGTGCTATTATATTTTTTGTCAAAACTCGATAGTGTTCCAACTGTGTCTGTAAAGCTTTGCGTTCTAAATCACGCTGCGCTATTTCATTTTTTGCCTGTTGAAGTTCGAGCTGCATGCGCGCTTGTTCTTGTTTCAAGAAAAGTTCGATATTTTTCTGCTGCAATGCCGCTTGTTTCTGCTGCGCATCAAGTTGATAGAGTGTGCTCTTTTCTTGCGCTTCTTGCTGTAAAACAGCAATCTTTGCTTGTTGCTCTGGAGTTAATTGCGCCCCTTGGCTTTGTTGCATCATCTGCTGTTGCTGTTGTTCTTGTTGTGCCTGCTGTGCTTTTGCCGTTAAATTTGCTACCAATGTTGCCGGTAGTGGGGAAAGCTTTAAAAGATCTGGAATCATCTCCGGTGTTAAGAACCCACCAAGCAATGGCAACATCTGCGTAATTGTCGCAAAAGTTTTCTCTTTTTCATTGGGGCTTGTCGGTGAATCATCAACAATAATGTCGTATTCAAGCGTTGTGACAGCTTCACGTGTTAATGGAACATACTGCGCATTCTCTTGTCCAGAAATACGCACCAAACGCCCATCAGAGAGATAATTCTGGATAAGATAAAGGATAATCTTTCCCTGCCTACACCGATAAAGCTTGAGATTATCAAACAGCCCCGCAAGCAAATTAAGCGTTGATTGCCGGCGTGTATTTTCCAGCACATTGGCTTGGTTGACCTCCCGTGTTCCGATAAACTCAGCCGATAACCCTGTTACATGCGTTATCGCTTCACGCGATTCATTAAACAGCTGGAAAAATCCATTGGGAAATTGTGCACTTGGCTTTGGTTGAATTTTCCCTCCTGTAAGCGCGCCATTTTTAACCCAAGTAATCGTATCCGTTCGCGCCCAGCTTTCCATGGCTTGGCGATCATCATCGAAAGCGCCTCGTTCTGCCATCAAGCCGCCCTTAGACTGGCTATTAAGGATATACATCACTTGGCTAAAATATTTATTCGACCATTTTTGTGGATCTTTTGCGGGGCGAACAATCCCGTAAAACTGGTTTTTAAGCTTATCCAGCGTGCCCGTGATACACTCCCACCCAAGTTGCCCATCAGGTGCTAATGGCTTATCGGGCTTTGCTAAAAGACGTCGTCCCAGAAAAGCGCGTCTCACCACTTTTTTATTAAAACACACCCCTTGTAATTGTGGCATTACCCTTTGAAGCTGTTCAAACTCCTGTTTGCTATAGTTGCGCATCTGTCCGGTTTGAAGATCAGGCGCCTTGTAAGTGGTCTCATATTCAAACCAACGGCATTCAACCAGCGTAACATAGCGTTTCCCAGAATACGGATCTGAGAGAGAAGTCGCATTGGAGTCATCTTGATACGCATCAAGCGACACATGAGAATCCTCAGAAGCGGTTGTACTATCGATAGCCCAATCGGCGTTAAGATCTTCAACAGCAACATCAGGAAAAAGACTTTTAGCATCCTCAACGGATTTGCGATCAACATACCACATACGCTGTGCGTCAATGAGATTTGGTCTTACAGCATTGGCATCCCAAACCATTTTTAAGGGATCTAAACGTTGAACAGCAGGTATCCCTTCGGGATCTGTATCATAATCAAGCCGCGTATCTGTCCAGCCCATACCGCAAATGACCATATCCTGAAAAGCATCGGAATCGGCATATTCCGCCTCCGCCTCATCACGAAACCATTCTGCTGCTCCAGTAAGCAATTCATTGGGTATTGCTGCTCCCATTTGCCGTGGTTGAAACTGTACTTCGCGCTTATTATTACGCTCCGCTCCAACAATAGCATTCACAAGGGGTGCAATGCGGTTAAAAGTCATGACAGGACGGCGTTGCTCTTTTAAAACCGCAAGATCTTCCTCTGCCCATTGACGACCATTATAAAAATCAAAATCTTCACGCGCCTGTTCACGCCATTCATTAACATGTTCAATATCTTCTGCATACCAAGACTTTAAACGCTTATAGATTTCATATTCATCAAGGATTGTCGTTTTTTGAAAGTCTTGATCTAGAATGCCATCCATGATGCCGCTTCTCTTTCCATAGTGCAATAACGCTCTTGCTTGGGTTTGACACTGGGTGCTTCATAGACAATGCACATTAAACCAAAGGCATCCGCCCCATGGCTCGACCAATCATGCTCTGCACCCAAACCAATGCCGCGCTTCTCATCCCATTTCTCATGATACCAATTCAGTGCTTTGCGCCCTGCTACCGTCATCTCTTCATTAAACCAAACAGAAGGAAAAATACGCCGCACCGCCTCTATACGCATCTTAACCGCACCAGCCCCTTGATTAGGAACAACCTGTGTTTCAAAGCCCGCATCATTTAAAGCACTCTCAAAACTCACATTGTGCACACGGTCTCTGGTCGCACCGTCATGGGGGAGAACCATCAATGCCTTCTCATAACCATTTTGACGTAACCAACCGATATGTTCGGATAACGGCTGTCCCTGTGCTTCGTAATAATTAAGCACTCTGATCTCTCGCCCCACAAACTGTGCTATCCATATCGCTGTTGCATCTGCCTTGGCGCCCGTACCCCCAATGTCCCAAAAAGCACGTATTTGCATCAAGGGGTCACGAGCAACGCGCCCTATCCGCCCCTCCTGCTCGGCTGCCAACATTTCCTTTTGATAATAAGCGCCTTGAACCGCTTTCAGATAATCCCCTTCCCAGATATGCTTATAGGTCTCTGGACGGTTTCTCAGATCATCCAATCGCGCTTCATTCAAAATCTTGGGAAACTTCGGGTTGTCTGACCAGTTGATCTCAACACGCTTAATTGCCGCATTGTCTGAAAAGCGAAACCGCTTCTCAACGGGGGCATTCTCTCGCAACGGGTTCCATGTCACCCATAATTCTGCCCGCCATCCCTCTCCTTCTTCTCGCAACGTCGGTATAAGCGTCTGCCAAGCCGTCTCTGTAACGGGCTCTGCCTCATCAACCCAACAAAGCAAAATACGCCCCATAGACTTGATACTAGCTATATTCCGGTCCAGACCAGAAAACTGAAAGGCTATACGACCATCTATCGACTTAATCGACGACTCCCCAACCTTGTAATAGTCCTTTAAAAAGTCGTGCGCTTCAATGGCGCGTTTAATCTCCTCCAATGAACTTTCTGCCAAAGAATTCTGAAACTGACGTGCACAAAGAATAGTGCCTGATATTCCTTCCCTACCAAATTGATAGCCTTTTAAAGCAGCCATCAAGGCAAATGATCTTGTCTTTCCAGACCCTCGTCCACCCCAAGCCGCACGCACCAAAGCCTTATCTGTAAAAATCGGTATAAGCTTTGGAACAATATTAATCTGTCGTGTTGTCATGAACTAAAGGCGCGATTTCCACACGCGTTATCATCTTAATCGCCCCGCCATCTTCCCCTGTCACTTGAAGAGGCAAAATCTTCCCCAACAATGCCAAATAAGCAGCGGGGCATTTGATTGCCTGTTTTTCTAGATAAGAGACCAAACCATCATCACCATATTTCTTACCAGCGCGCTCTGCTGCCTTAAGCACTGCTTCTTTCAAAATACGTGTCGTTTTATTTGGCACACCTTTTACCCGCCCTTGACCTGCCTTTGGGGGCGTTCTTTTTGCAAGTTTTTCAGTGGTTTTCATGTGTGTTTCTTTTTGTAAACAAGACAATAAAAAAACCCCGCAAAAGCAGGGTTCTGAACAATCATATAAACTTATAAGAAAGGTTATACCTTTACCGTAATTCTAGACACAATTCGACTAGTACAGCAGCGCCATAAAACACTATTTTTCATATCCTGTCAACAAAAAAAATCACGATATTGTGTATTTTTTATTTTTTTCACCTAAATCTAGTGTCTTTAGCACCCAATAACTCACAATTGTATTATCTCAACGAATCAATTATACGGAAGCACTAAATTATTGATTAGCAAAAAGTGGGGGGGAATTAATGTTATTTTTCAAAAAAGCTGCTTTATGCAGAATTAAAAAGACATTTACACTAATTTTGTTTTTACCGTTCTTTGCTATAATTAGTCTTATGATACTTGCTTTTAATCCCTTCGGATTAGACAATCAACAACAAGATAAATTAATTGTACCAATATTTGTAGCATTTGTATCGTATCTTTTGATACTAAGTGCATGTGCAAGAGAAGAAAAGCTAAGTTTAAAAGATGAAAATATTGACAGCGCATTTTATGAGCTCTTGTCCCTCCAATTCCAAACAGCGGCTTGGGCGGCTGGGTCGGCAGCTTTTGTATTTTATCCTGTAATAGGAATAGCATTTTTAGGAGTGTTAATTTTTATTGGTATTTTTATTACTATAATAGAAAATTTAGATAAAATTGTAGGAATCGTAGCGATTATAGCATTGATATTAATTTGTCTTATAGCGCTGGTAGCGTTGATCAAATTTATTTGGAAAATTGTCTAACGATCAAAATATTTATTAAGCGTTTTCCCTAATCTTTAATATATACTTAAACTCCAACCACAAAAGAAATAATGAATTACTTATCAGCAAAAAAAATAATTTACTTATTAATCATAGTGATCAGTGGGCTTTTTCTTTCTGATTATGCTAACAGTGAACAGATTCTTACTCATTACAAGTCTTCTAATACTGATGAAAATTTACATGAAAAAATTAAAGTTTTGCAAAAGCAATACGTAGTAGAACAGCACCCAAACAAGATTTTATCAGATAGTGGAATTAATCAATATAACATTTCGTTTTCCACTGTTTCTGATTATGAAAAACCTCAGAGGCGCATAACATTTGATGATTTCATCATTATATTCATCATTATAACAGGAATATTCATATTTATTAGTATAATGTCCATCATCATTAACTTACTTTGGCGCTTTAAATTGAAAATTCCTGCTTATTTCTTTTTATTAACAACTGCTCTAATTAGTTGCGCGGTATTACTCCTTTTAATCCTTGATTAAGAATCAAAATATTTTATAAAAGATTTTCCTTAGCCTTTACATATATTTTTTCTATGTCCAACAGCCAAAACTAACACGACAAGCTCCTTATCATAGGGTTCACTAGGCAATCGAATAGATATCGTCATAACGCAATTCTCTTTCCCGCTCTTCATTACAAGAGCTCTCTGTCAACAGGCTTGGCATCAAACCACTCCATATCATCATCCGCAAAATCATCTGAAGGGTTACATTGTGCTAACAATTCTTCAAGAGTGTCATTTGGCGATACCTGTGGCTTTACAATTAAGCGTCCATTGTCAACAACCAAACCCACTTGCGTGTTTTCAGAAAGATGAAGAACATCAAGCAATGCCGGCGGTATAGAGAGCATAACTGACCCTCTAACTTTACGTAATTTTGTTATATACATAAAATGCTCTCTCTAGAACTTATCCTTCAATAACTTTCCATATTGTATGGAAAAAGAACAATAAAACATTTACCATTTAGTTTTTCTGTCAAAATATTTATGAAGCGCGTTAAGAGCGACCCGCAATGAATTCACAAGATGTGCTAATGTTCGGTCTTCGACAACAATATATTGTATTGCTGCATAAAGATTATACTGTCTATAGAGATGTTGTGTTTCTTTTATCGCCTCTTGCATATTAGAAAACTGTCCTGTTGCAAATTCAACCCATTTTTCTCTTGCTTTGTCATCAGAAGATGATGGTATTTCATCATAAACAGCGCTTGGTAAACCTTTTGCACACAAATAGTCATTTTTCACTTCAAGATATTTTTGTGCAGCATCATACTGGTCTTGAGTAAGCACACCTTGCAAACACAGCCGCCCAACATAAGTACCAGCAAGCGGATTTTTAGCCTCTTCAATAGTCAAACCAAAGCGTTTAGCACGCATTTCAATTGCCAATTGATTAACAGGATCTTGACGTACTTTCACTTGTGAAATGTAAGCATCTTTCTTTTTATTTTTTTTCACTTATACCCCCAAATGTCTGTCTAATATCTTGCCCAATTTCATCTGATGCTAAACATGTTTCTTTATCCAAAATAAATAACCACGTGGATAAAGAGAGACCTATAATTATAGTTAATACACTTATCTTTATTTTATCATTAGCCAGCCCCCAAACGAATACAACCAATGTCAACATAAATACAATGATTATTGCTATTTCAAAATCAGTAGCAGGTACATCATTACCCTTATTCCCTAACAACGCTTGTTGCATAAGCATATTATTCTGTATAATTATTTGCAAAGAATTGGATTGACTCATTAACATCAAAAAGGAACCTCATCATTTATAACAGTATGAGGCGTATCAAGAGGTTGCTGGAAACTTCTGTCATAAGAAGATAATGGCTCTTGATTATCGTTATTTTTTCCGTCTAAGAGCTTTAACTCGCCTTTGAATTGCGGTAAAATAATCTCTGTTGTGTAACGGTCATGCCCATTTTTATCTTGCCATTTGCGTGTCTGTAATTTTCCTTCTACGTAAACTTTTGAACCTTTGTTGAGATATTGAAGTGCAATTTTTGCCAAATGTGGATTAAAAATCACAACTGAATGCCATTCAGTTTTCTCTACTTTTTGATGAGTATTTTTATCTGTATAGCTCTCAGAAGTTGCCATACGAAAATTGACTACTTCTGTTCCAGAATTCATTGTTTTGCTTTCGGGATCAGCACCTAAACGCCCGATTAACATCACTTTATTTAGCATGTTTTTTCTTACCTTAAATTTGTATTTTAATACATACAAAATCCTAGCATGATTTGCATATTTTTTCAATTATTTCAAAATGATATTATTGTTTTTTAACATATAAAATTATGTTTAATATGCTCTTTGATAAATAATCAATTGACATAAATGCATGGTGTATAGTATCAAGTATCAAGAGGGTATATATGGCAATCGTTAGTTTTAAGCATAAAGGGTTGAAATTATTCTTTGAAAGAGGAGTCTGCAAAGGCATACAACCCGCGCATGCTAAAAAATTAGCAAACATTTTAGTAATTTTAGATACAATATCCGCGCCTGAACAAGTTACTCTTAAATCGTATCGTCTACATGCGCTTACGGGCGATTTAAAAGGTTACTGGTCAATGCGTGTCAATGGAAATTGGCGTGTTACTTTTCGTTTCATTGGGACAGACGTTGAACTGGTTGATTATCAAGATTACCATTGAGTTTTGAGGTGTTATTATGATGTACAATCCTCCACACCCTGGCGGCATTTTGAAAGAAGAATTGCTTGATGAATTAGGGTTAACAGTAACAGAAGCTGCAAATCGTCTTGGCGTTGCACGTTTAACTTTATCCCGCGTCTTAAACTGCCATGCGGCGATTAGTATTAACTTAGCTTTACGGTTAGAAAAAGCGGGTTTAAATGATGCGGAATTCTGGCTTAAATTGCAACAAAAGCATGATTTGTGGCAAGCTCGGCATAACAGCCCAATCCCACATATTTCACCTTTAGAGCAAGTAGGGCATCTTTAGAAATACTTAGCCCATCTTTCTTCACACCTAGAGGTCATGTTCTTTAAAATCAAGCAGCCCACGATAGTTTTTTATGCTCTTGTTGATTTCATCTATGAACGTTGAGAAGAGACAACGCCATTTAATCTAAACAGTTTTATAAAATCGGAATTTTACTATAGCTTTTTAACTGAGCACTGTAGTGTGTAAATAGATATGTTTATTAA
>NZ_JBHINJ010000020.1:0-22387 GCF_042194855.1 Bartonella sp. CL70QHWL
ATGAATCACGTATAAAAGTGTGGATTCTTGAGTGGATTCATATAAGATAATTACACTCAACCTATTGACTTTATTGTATTTTTGTTTATAATGCCCTTCAACAAGTGTAACCATCCGACGACCGTTTTCAACATCAATGCTCCCTTCATCACTGTAATAATCAAGATCATTATGGTGAACACCTTCATGAGAGCTACCATCCCTTGCCCAATCTGCACTCAGCTCTGTCCAATGAGATTTGGGAAACATCTGCTTAGCTACTTCTAACGGCTTGCGATCTACATACCACAAACGTTGCGCATCGGTTAAATTCGGTTGCACCGCTGCACTATCCCAAACCATCTTTAACGGGTCTAAACGCGTAATTACCGGTTCACCATCGAGGCTGTTCTCATAATCAAGCCGTGTATCAGTCCACCCCATGCCGCAGATAACCGCATCTTGGAAAGCATCACTATCAGCGTATTCTGCATGCGCCATGTCCCGAAACCATTCTGCCGCACCGGTAAGCAATTCACTAGGCAATGCCTTCCCTACTTGACGGGGAATAAACTGCACTTCGCGCTTGTTATTACGCTCTGACCCCACAACGGCATTGACCAATGGGGCAATACGATTAAAGGTCATAACGGGGCGGCGTTGCTTTTTTAACGCCGATAAATCTTCTTCATTCCATTGATCACCATTGTAAAAACCAAAATCCTCCCGCGCATGTTCACGCCATTTATTCACATGCTCCACATCTTCTTTGTACCAGCTCACAAGCTTGCGAAATAAGCCTTCTGTCGACAAATCTGATGCGTTACTTTCTTTATCTAAATGCTCTTCATCATACATCATTCTGCCATCCATGAGGTACTCTCATATTCCGTTCTGCCGCTATAAGCTGGTCGCTTTTGTATTTCTTTTGGTGGTTTGTATGAAATACACATCAGTCCAAAGGCATCTGCCCCATGACTGGACCAATCGTGCTCTGCTCCCAAGCCAATATTGCGCTTCTCATCCCATTTCTCGTGATACCAGTTCAGTGCCTTACGTCCTGCTACCGTCGTCTTTTCATTAAACCAAACAGAAGGCAAAACACGGCGGACTGTTTCTATACGTATCTTAACAGCTCCTGCTCCCTGATTAGGGATAACTTTTGTTTGAAAGCCTGCCTGTTTAAGAGCGCTCTCAAAACTCACATTGTGCACACGGTCTCTGGTTGCCCCATCATGGGGGAGAACCATCAATGCCTTCTCATAACCATTTTGACGCAACCAACCGATATGCTCTGACAACGGTTGTCCCTGTGCTTCGTAATAATCAAGCACTCTGATCTCTCTGCCAACAAATTGCGCTATCCATATCGCCGTGGCATCTGCCTTAGCACCCGTGCCCCCAATATCCCAAAAGGCGCGTATTTGCATTAAAGGATCACGAGCAACACGCCCTATCCGCCCTTCCTGCTCGGCTGCCAACATTTCCTTTTGATAATAAGCGCCTTGAACCGCTGTAAGATAAGCCCCTTCCCAGATATGCTTATAGGTCTCTGGACGGTTTCTCAGATCATCAAGTCGTGTTTCATTCAAGATCTTGGGAAACTTCGGATTGTCTGTTCAAGATATTGATTTATAATGATAATTTACTGTTTTGTATGTTGAATGAGAGTCCCGAATAACGTAGGATTCTCTCATTTCAAATCTGTTTATCTTGAATCAATCAAAACCACTCATTTGCACATAACAAGTGGGATGAGTGTGTGGATCAAATTTGTATAAGAAAGGATTAAAAAATGGCTCTTATGAACCGTCTTAATGCAAGATCTGTCGCAACATTGGGGGCTGGAAAATATAATGATGGTGCCGGCTTGCTTCTTCACAAACGTAAAGATGGAGGTGCTCAATGGATTTACCGTTATACTATTCATGGACGTCGTCGTGAAATGGGCTTGGGAGCGTTGCGAGATGTCTCTTTAAAACAAGCCCGTGAATTGGCAACTGGGTGGCGTTCGGTTTTACGTGAGGGTCGTGACCCCATTAAAGAACGCAATAAACAAAAGCGTGAAGCAATAAGCAATCTCCATTATTTAAAAGATATTGCCGTGGATGCTTTTGAAAGTCGTAAAGCTGAACTCAAGAATGATGGTAAAGATGGAGATTGGTTTTTACCATTACGCCTTCATATTCTCCCTAAATTAGGTTGTCTGCCGGTTTCTGAGATTACACAAACTGAGATACGCAACACTATTGCCCCTATCTGGCATACAAAAGCTGTTACAGCGCGTAGAGCTCTCATTCGTCTCAATCTTTGTCTCAAACATGCGGCTGCTTTGGGTTTAGATGTTGATTTACAAGCAGTAGAAAAAGCACGCGCTCTCTTAGGCAAACAACGCCATAAAATCAAAAACTTACCTGCAATGGATTGGAAAGATGTTCCCGCTTTTTATAAAACGCTTTGCCAAACAACAAACCCCACACAACTGGCTTTGCGTTTGCTTATCCTTACAGGGGTTCGTACCAATCCCTTGCGTCATATTCGTGAAGATCAGATTGATGGAGATATATGGATCATACCTGCTGAAAATATGAAAGGAAAGCGCGATGCTACAACAGAATTTCGCGTCCCCTTATCATCAGAGGCAATGAAAGTGATAGAACAAGCCCGTTGTATCTCTAAAAGTAATTTCATCTTTTCTTTTTCTAGTCGGGCTCCTATTTCACCTATGGTTATGTCAAAGCATATGAGAGACAATAACCTTGAAGCCTGCCCCCATGGTTTTCGTTCTAGTTTACGCGATTGGCTCGCTGAAACAACCGATGCTCCCTATGAAGTCGCTGAAACTATTCTAAGTCATACAGTCGGAGGACAAGTAGAGCGTGCTTATCGTCGTACGGACTATCTAGAACAGCGCCGTGTTTATATGGATAAATGGGCGGCTTATGTCACGGGTCAATCTTAAGATATGGGGTGAATAACCCCATGATCTGTGGATAACTTTCTCTCTCTTCTCTCTCTTCTCTCTCTTCTCTCTCTTCTCTCTCATTCTCTCTCAATAAGACTCATAAATTATTACATCAGAAATTATATGATAAAATATTGTTTTCTATAAATAAAACATCTTTCTAAATGAACCAAAATGTGGTTAATAAATGGTTATGATGTGTTACCATTTTTATAGTGAAAGGATTTTAGAATGACAGAAAATGATATTCTTTTAACAGACCGTGAAAGTGCAAAATTGCTTCATATGAGTGTATCAACATTCCGCCGTCATGTAACCAATGGCTCTCTCCCAAAACCTTTAAAATTTGGTTTTTTATCGCGTTGGTTACAATCAGATCTTTTGAATGTAATCGAGCAAGCAAAACAGCAACGTTATAACGACGCGGCATAAAAAGAAAACCTTGTCACGTAAGAACGGACAAGGCTTTCTCAAGCTCATCAACCTAGAAAGTGCACAATCCGTCCTATGACGCAACGTTATAGGATTTAAAATGATGTGTTCTTTTAAGAATGCGCAGGGTATTACACGGTGCTGTGCATGGTGTTTGGCATGGGCATTATGGAACCGCCCGTTGCCCTGCTCATGATCAGTTGCGCTGCTGTCGTTTTGCGCTTACTTGGCTTGGTGAATCCTTTTATTTTTCAAGCGATTATCGACCGTATTCTTCCTTTTCAGCGTATTGAAAGTCTCTATGCTATCGTTGTCTTGATGGTTGCTATTATGCTGTTTAGCACGGCTCTTAGCACTCTATCTGGCTACTTAGGATCTTATTTAGCCAATCGGCTTACGCTAGAATTTGGACGGCGCATTTACACCCATCTTTTAAGTCTCTCTTTGCCCACTTTACGCACTTGGCAAGTGGGAGAACTGTTTTCACGTATTTGAAAGAGAGAAAAATATAATGAATATGGATAACAATTTTATACTTTTGCACTTTTATAAATCAATATAATTAATAATATAATGAATAGCACAAGATAATATAACGACTAAAATCATTATTAATAGTGATTTCTTTATAGATGCTTCCCAACTATAGCTTTTAAATCTAAGTAACAAAGTACATGCAAAAAAACCCACAAAAAAACCTATAAATTCTGGAAGAAATAATTTTGCAGTTTTATAAATAATCTCCATAATGAAGATGCTCCCTAAAATATGATTGTCATAAATATTATGATATCCCTGAAATCAGTTGTGTTATAGTTTTTAAATTATGTTCACAATATCATTGATCTCAGGAATATATTGCTTGCTATTTTCTAATAAATTAGAAAAAGTATTTTTTTACTTTATCGATGATAGCAATCATCTACCTTATGTCCTAAGGCCATAAGACCTTCATATAGTGCACCTCCTAATGCTCCAGCTCCAGCGCCTGGACCTGTGGCTACGCTACTTAATGCTCCTACACCAGCTCCCAAAAGTGCATTCACACCCACTTCATAGGCATAACCACCCACACCACAACTGTCAGAATGAAACCAACTTGATGAATGTGAACTGCTGTATGAATGTGAATTGCTGTGTGAATCATGTGATGAGCTTGAACTACCCATTTTTAGTCTCCTTTTAATTATTAAAAATAACTGTATCACAACGATACAGCGAGAATTTCATTATTATTCATTTTATAATAAGTCAAACATAATTTGTAAAAATAATAATAAAAATACTGTATAAATAATAAATACATTATGTTTATATTATATTCATACAAAATGTATATTTTTTTATAAATATAATACTATTTACAATACTGTTTAAATATGCGACATCCATCGCTCTTTCTCTTAAACAAAATCATAAATTCAAATGAGTCATTCACAAGAAAAACTAGTATCGTTCTCTTGGTTTACAAGAACAACAAAGAAATATATCTATTATGTCATCGAACTTAGTTGCGTTGCTGTTGTTTTGCGCTTACTTGGCTTGGTGAATCCTTTTATTTTTCAAGCGATTATCGACCGTATTCTCCCTTTTCAGCGTATTGAAAGTCTCTATGCTATCGTTGTCTTGATGGTTGCTATTATGTTGTTTAGCACGGCTCTTAGCACTCTATCAGGCTACTTAGGAGCTTATTTAGCCAATCGGCTTACACTAGAATTTGGACGGCGCATTTACACCCATGTGTTAAGCCTTTCCTTGCCTATTTTACGCACTTGGCAAGTGGGGGAACTGTTCACGCGAATCGGAGAGGTTGATACAATTCGCGGGTTTCTAACAGGAACCATCGCCACAACTGTGCTAAATGTTCTGTTCGCAATCATTTATCTTGCTGCACTCTTTTCCATTAGTCCGAAACTGACCTTTATTGTTCTTATTGTTTTACCCTTGCAAATGGGCTCTTTAGCGTTGGTCGGTCCCTTCTTGCGCCGCCAATTACGCCGTGCTTTCACTCTGCAAGCTGCCCATCAATCGCGCCTCATTGAAAGTTTTACCAATCTTGAAGCCATTAAAGCACATGTAAAGGAGCCAGCCCATACAATACGCATGCAAGAAACTTTAGCCCGTAGTTTAGATCAAAGCCTTACAACCAGTAAATTGCATCTTCTCAATGGAGCCATGAGCCATATTTTTGGTGATCTTTTCACTATTTTTATTATCTTTTTTGGTGCTCAGGCAGTTCTTCAAAACCAAATTACGCTAGGACAACTTATTGCCTTTCATCTCCTCGCTGGAAATGTTTCTGGTCCTATCTTAAGCCTTGCATCCCTATGGGAAGAATGGCAGCATTTGAAAATCTCTCGTCTTCGTTTGGGCGATATTCTTAACTCCCCTTCAGAATGGGAAGAAGAAAAGCCGCCTCTTCAACTCAGTGCTCCTCCTCATCTTGAAGCCAACGATCTCTGTTTTTCTTATGGAGATAAATCCATTATCAATCATCTTGATGTCTGTTTACAACCTGGGCAACCAATTATGTTACTTGGTCCTTCAGGGTGCGGAAAAACAACCTTGGCGAAGCTCCTTTGTGGACTCTCCCCCCCAACAAGCGGAAAGATATTGATTAACGCCCAACCTTTACAGAATTTTGATGTCCGTAGCGTGCGTAAAACAATCGCGTATTTTCCTCAAAATCCTTGCCTTTTTTCCGGAACCATTCTTGAGAATATGCTTCTTGCTAAACCAGATGCCACTAAAGATGAAATCGACGCTGCACTATATGTTAGTGCTTGCCATGATTTGATTGCTCAGTTGCCTTTAGGACTCAATACTCAAGTAGGAGAGCAAGGTGGTTTTTTATCAGGTGGTCAGCGCCAACGCTTGGCTTTGGCTTGTTTCTTTCTGATAAACCCAAGCCTGCTTATTTTGGATGAACCTACTTCCGCATTGGATGACGCTGTCAGTGCACAAATTGTTGAGCATTTATATAAACTTTCACAAGATCGTATTGTTCTTGTTATTACCCACAAAAGTGACCTCTTTCCTCGGCATGCAACCGTCTTAAACTTTACTGATTTGGAGGCAAAAAATGGCAGATAAAGCTCCCTATTTGCGCCCTTTGTCACCAACGCTTCATATGGTTGTTGCTGTTTTGGTCACCTTATTTCTCTTTATTGTGATCGGCAGCTTTATCGCAAAAACAGAGATTGTTGCACGGGGGCAAGGAAGTGTTATTCCCACCGCTTACGTTCAGCTGGTCCAAGCGCAAAATACAGGACGCATTGAGAAAATTCTTGTAAAAGAAGGGCAATTTGTTCATCAAGGCGATCTCCTTATTCAATTAGATCCTCGTGAAGCCCTCAATGAGTGCGCACGTGTTCAAGCAGATATCGCGCAACAAACTCTTCAAGCACAAATTGCAACAGCTATTTTAACAGCTTTACATGAAAGTGATCCTTTAGATAAAGATTTTGTGACCAAAGGGCTTGCCTATCTGCCAGTTCCTCCTTCTGGCAACACGACTGCAAGAATAGAAGGGGAAAAACTCATTAGCGCTACCCTTCAATCTCTCCAAGATAAATTAAGAGCGCTAAAAGCACAAGCGGACCGCGTCGAGCGCAGCGGTGCAACACAACATGCGCAATTAGATAGGTTGGAAGATGATCGTCAATTAAGCCAAGGGAAATTAAAGGCTGCAAAAAGCCTAATGGAAACAAAAGTCATTAGCCAAGCGGTTTATTTAGAGCGTTTACATGACTTTAAAAATGTCGAGCATGAAATTTTAACCAATCAAAGACGTTTGGAAGAAAATGCCGCCGAAATAAACACCCTCCGCCAACAACGGCAAAGTCTCATTTCCGATGAAATCGCCCGCTATCGGCAACTTTCGCGTGAAACAGAACTGAATCTTCAAGGATTAAAAGCAAAGCTTGATAGCACTCAATACCATCTTGACCACTTATCACTTTATGCGCCTGTTGATGGACGTATCGATGATTTAAGTATCCATACTTTGGGCGGCTTTGTAGAAGCTGGTAAAACGCTCATGCGTATTGTCCCTGATGCAGGTGGTCTCATTGTTGAAGCGTTTTTTGATAATCGAGATATTGGTTTTTTAGAAAAGGGCCAACGTGCTTACATCAAGTTTTCTGCCTTTCCACCTGAACGTTTCGGTGTTATCCACGGTACAGTCGTTAATGTAGGCGCTACAGCGCGCTATGATAAAGAAATTAATGGTGTCTATGCTGTTTTAATCAAAATTGACCAAGATCACATCACTTTGAATAACAAACAACTTAAATTTATCCCTGGCATGACTGTGACAACAGATGTCATTACCTCAAAACGACGTCTCATTTCTTATTTCTTTGAACCTATCACCAAAATTTTAGAACAATCTCTAAAGGAAAGATAATGTCTGTAAATGAAAATTCATCACCTTCACTCATAGATCCTCTTACAGCGTTAGGAGCTATGGTTGTTTTAATGCTTACATCTCCCTTATACCGCCGCTGGCGAATCTGGGATATAGACCGAAATTTAGGACCAGCTTTACAGACTGGGCAATATAAACTCTATAAAAATGAACGTGGAGAATTTTGTGCCTTTATCACTTGGGCTTTTTTAGATGAAAAAAATCATCAATCTATGCTTGAAAAGGGAGAATTTTTACCTGATGCCAATTGGCAGAATGGAAAATACGTATGGTTTATTGATTGTATAGCACCTTATGGCCATACTGCTCATATTGTACGCGATATGCAACGAAATATATTTCCTGATCAGCATTATTGCTACGCTGTTCGACGTAATGAAGATGGTGAAATACGAAAAATTGCGCGCTGGTGTTGCTACAGAGCACAAAATCCAGCCAAATAGTTTTTCTAAAGCAAATGCGGATAAATCATTTCCCCCTCGTCTTATAGAAAAGAATCTTTTAAAAGAGCTCTTTAAGCGATAGCTATAGTAAAAGAAAACCTTACCATATTTACAGCTAATCCGCTACAAATGGGTATTTTTCAGCTTACCAGACTTGCTATGAATAGCAACAGATGGTTAAGGGGATTGATCCACTCTCAAGCTGAAATTTGATTAACTAATTTCACTAGAATTGGCTGGGATACCTGAATTCGAATCTAAATTTAATTGCAATAAACTATTGATTTTATTTATATTTTTTTAAGGTTATGGACCATATAATTAGGTTCGGGAATAGGATTTTTACACTTTCCTTTACAAAATGCATTCTTTTTGCCAGCTTTCTCTAATAATTTTTTTAATAGTTCTAAATCTTCTTGTGAAATAATGTTTACTCAGTCTAGAAAACATACCAACAGTTTCACATCTGAAAGTATCAGAAGGCTTTATAATAAAACTTTTGCGACAAGAATAGGCTTCTTTTTTTAAGAGAGAAGCCATAGCTTTATCTAAAGCATAGAGTTCAATTATCTTTTCCTCCAGCCCTACAGGAACAGATCTTTTGCCAATTTCTACAGATGATAAAAATGCTACAGATATATCTAATTTTTTAGCCATATCTAAAAGGCGTTCTGAATGATCAATGCGAAGTTTCCGTAAAATTTTACCAAAAGATGTAAGCATCAAAAAAAGTCCTATTAGAGAAGAAATATTTCTTCTGATCCTAACAAATCTTTTTATGATTTTCTTCAATTATTGCGAATCAAGAGTTCTTTTCGGGGTGGTTTTTTAGCCGTACCTGCTGTCCAAAGGGTCTCTAATTCTAAAAAGTCAAAATCCTTAAAAATCTCTCGAACCGCATCACAATCATTCAGACTCAAGACAAACTTTCCTTGGATGCTTTTGAGAACTTTTGCCATACTCACAAAATCATCTTCAACAAAATTCCCAGAACTGTAATACTTCTTCTTTACAAGATAAGGCGGGTCTAGGTAAAATAAACTGTCGGGTGCATCAAAAAGTTCGACAACCCGTTCCCACGATAAATTTAAGATCGTCGTATCAAGAAGATTCTGTCTAACACGTCTCATCCTTGATAACAGCTTTTCGGGATTAAACTCTGCCGTTCTTTTTCTTCCAGAACTAAAAAAGACATAATCTTTTTTCCCATACATCACACAACGTTGGAGAAACAAAAAGCGAGCAGCTCTTTCAACTTTGGAAAGGCTCTCTGGTTCAATAGCCGCAAGTTCAAAAAAACAATTGTCTTGAACAAACAAACCACTCTAGTCGTTTGGCTAAATCTTCAAAGTCATTTTGAACACATTGAAACAGATTCGTGATTTCTCCATTCAAATCATTAATCACGGAATATTTCACTGATCTTTTGTTTAGAAAAACAACGCCTTAAAGTCAAAAATTTACCTGCCATGGATTGGAGAGACATTCCCGCTTTTTATAAAACACTTTGCGAAGCATCAACCCTAACACAACTGGCTTTGCGTTTGCTTATCCTTACAGGGGTTCGCTCTAACCCTTTACGTCATATTCATAAAGATCAAGTTGAAGGTGATATCTGGACATATCCCTGCTGAAAATATGAAAGGCAAGCGTGATACAACAAAAGAGTTTCGTGTGCCCTTATCATCTGAAGCATTAGACATTTTAAAACAAGCGCGCTCACTTTCTCGCAATGATTTCTTCTTTTCTGCAACCGGTCGCGGTCCCCTTGCTACGAAGTGTATGGCTCAATACA
This sequence comes from Bartonella sp. CL70QHWL, assembly GCF_042194855.1. Lineage (NCBI taxonomy): Bacteria > Pseudomonadati > Pseudomonadota > Alphaproteobacteria > Hyphomicrobiales > Bartonellaceae > Bartonella > Bartonella sp. CL70QHWL. Next base: position 10,044 of record NZ_JBHINJ010000020.1, read on the forward strand.
TGAGAGACAATAAACTTGAAGCCTGCCCCCATGGTTTTCGCTCTAGTTTACGCAATTGGCTTGCTGAAACAACCGATGCCCCCTATGAGGTCGCTGAAACTATTCTAAGTCATACGGTAGGTGGTAAAGTAGAGCGTGCCTATCGTCGTACTGATTATCTAGAACAGCGCCGCGTTTATATGGATAAATGGGCGGCTTATGTCACGGGTCAATCTTAAGATATGGGGTGCATAACCCCATTATCTGTGGATAACTTTAGCTCTCTTTTCTCTCATTCTCTCTCAATAAGACTCATAACGTATCACATCAGAAATTGTATAATAAAATATTGTTTTCTATAAATAAAACATCTTTCTAAATGAACCAAAATGTGGTTAATAAATAGTTATGATTTGTTACCATTTTTTGATAGAAAGGATTTTATAATGACAGAAAATGATATTCTTTTAACAGACCGTGAAAGTGCAAAATTGCTTCATATGAGTGTTTCAACATTCCGCCGTCATGTTACCAATGGCTCTCTCCCAAAACCTTTAAAATTTGGCTTTTTATCCCGTTGGTTACAATCAGATCTTTTGAATGTCATCGAGCAAGCAAAACAGCAACGTCAAAGTGACGCGGCATAAAAAAACCTTGTCACATAAGGACGGACAAGGCTTTCTCAAACTCATCAATCTAGAGATAGCACAATCCGTCCTATGACGCAACGTTATAGGATTAAAAATGATGTGTTCTTTTAAGAATGCGCAAGGTATCACACGTGCCTTGCGTGGTACTTGGCATGGGCGTTATGGAACAGCCCGTTGCCCTGCTCATGATGATAGGCTGCCTAGCTTATCCCTTGCCAATGGACATGATGGGCGTCTTTTACTCACTTGTTATGCTGGCTGCTCTTTTAGAGAGATCATACAAGCGCTCATAAGAATTGGGTTGCTTGGAAAACAAGCCTTTTTTGATAAAGCTTATGATCAGACGCTCTCTTTTTCAAAACAGTTTTGTGCTGATCTCAAACGAGCAAAACAGAAAGCAGAGAGAGCAAAAGCAATTTGGCAACAATGCCAACCAATCAAAAATACTTTAGCAGAAACCTATTTACGTATGCGGCATATCACATGTGATTTGCCTGCTGATTTACGCTTTCACGACAAGTGTCCACACCCCTCTGGGGGTACACTGCCCGCGTTGGTGGCTCTTGTTAAGGGCGCTGGCTCTTTCGCCATTCATAGAACCTTTTTACAAGCCAATGGCTGCAAAACAGATCAAAAACCAGCAAAAGCCATGTTGGGATCTGTAACAGGTGGTGCTGTGCATTTAAGTCAAGGCAATCCAAAACATCTGGTCATTTGTGAAGGCATTGAAACCGGTCTGGCTCTTTTGTCTGGGGTGTTATCAGAGCCCGTTGATTTATGGGCTTCTCTTTCAACCAGTGGCATGATGCGTGTGAATTTACCCCATACAAAAGGGCGTTTGACAATCGCAATGGATGGCGATGAGGCTGGTCGTAAAGCAGGTTTTACCCTCGCTGCGCGTGCCTATAGCCATGGCTTTGAGGTCTTTATGATGCAAGCTCCAAAAGGAACTGATTTTAATAACGTATTACTTTCTTAAAAGAGGGAAACTATGAAAGATAGTAATTTACAAAACAATAATGAAAATACTCCCGTCAATGATAAAAATAATGTCTCTTTAAACGATAATACTTGTTTAAAAGCCATTTCTTATGAAGTCGCCTTGCAACAAAACGGTTGGAAGGAATTACAACAGATTGAGAGTGCTCTTTTACCCGTTGAACCTTTTAATCCATTACAGCTCCCCATGCCATTCATGGATTATGTTTATGACGTTTCAGAGCGTCAACAAGCCCCTATGGATTTTATTGCTGTCGCTGCTCTCTGTGCCTTGGCTGCTGTCATTGGCAATGGCGTGCGGGTTGCTCCAAAACAACATGATGATTGGATTGTTGTCCCTAATCTCTGGGGTGCTCTGATTGGTCAATCGTCAACATACAAAACACCAGCCATGAAAGCCGCTTTAGCGCCTATCACTTGCCTTCAAAAGGAATGGTATAAAGACTGGTTAAAGCAGAAAGAAAAACAAGAAATTGGAGAGATACTTGAAACTTTAGATAAACGAGAAAAGGAAAGACAAGCCAATAAAGCGATAAGAAAAGGAGAGTATGAAACCGCCCGTGCTCTTTTGTATGAAACCCTCTCTAAAGACAATGCGCATGATGATGATGTCTCTCGTTTTATCGTCAATGATGTGACCGTTGAAAAGCTTGGGGAACTCTTAAAAGAAAACCCCCGTGGTCTCTTAATGGTTCGTGATGAATTATCTGGTTTTTTAGCCAATCTGGAACGAAGAGAATATCAAACAGACCGTGCCTTTTATTTAACAGCTTTTAATGGAGATGATCAATTTACCTATGACCGTATCGAGCGTGGAACGATTTTTATCCCTTATGTCACTTTATCCATGATTGGCGGCATTCAACCTTCACGCATTATTCCGCTCATTCAAGCCATACACTGTGGAATAAACGATGACGGTTTATTGCAACGCTTTCAAATGATTGTCTGGCCCGATGACAATAAAGAGTGGCAATTGGTTGATAAACCGCCCAATCAAGAAGGGTGGCAAAAGTATGAAGGGGTTTTTCGCTCTTTTCGTGATAAACGCTTAGGGTCTCCCGAACAACCACTGATCATGCGTTTTTCTCCTAAAGCACAAGTGAAGTTTTATGAATGGTTCGAGCATCTTCATAAAGAAGCCAAAGAGAATAACCTTTCTGAAAGCTTACAATCACATCTTTTAAAAATGCCAAAAACCATAGCAAGTCTTGCGTTGATTTTTGAGCTTCTTGACGGTGGTCGTTTAGAAATTGGACTCTATGCCATCACAACAGCGTTGCGTTGGACAAGTTATCTGTTAAGTCATGCCAAACGTCTTTATGCGGCGCATGATACATTAACAGCAGAAAGTGCAAAATTAATTGTCGAGCGTTGTGATCATTTGCCCGATGTTTTTACAGCAAGGGATATCTATAGACGATGTTGGCGTTCTTTAAAAGACAAGGAAACTGTGAAGCAAGCTTTAGAGCTTTTATGCCGTTGTAACTATATTCGTGAAATTTCTGAAGAGAATAATGGCTTAGGTCGGCGTCCTGATAAACGGTATGAATGGCATCCTTTCGTCAAAAGCAACAACATAAAACAATAAAGAAACCTCTTTTTAAATCTTTAAAACATCACGCAAAACTCTTTTAATGACATTCTCATCAAGGAACTTTTCTCCCCCCAAAAATGATCTGAGTGGCTTTGTAAAAAGAGTTTTGTCATTTTTGTCAGTTTTGTCAGTTCTTTTTAGAGCCTATATTATTTTTTTTAAATGAGAGAAAATTAAAAACATTATATTTCAATATGTTAGTATTTTAATAATACAACCCTTATTAAGATACACCCCATAAATACAACTGTAAATATATATTTATCAGTTATGTGTCAGTAAATTGAACTGACAAAATAGATTATTTTAATGTCTCATAAAACTTATCAAAATACTTATTCTGATATCTTAAAACACATAGTGCATTTGTCTTGATTAACCCATGAAACGAACAGCAAATTTCACTATTTTGCTGATCTTATCCCATGTCATAGGCTGTGGATAAATAACCTTTAAAAATCCCTTTTGAAAAAAAATTCTGGTTTTGCAAGAATTTCACCTCAGCTGACACTCGCTATTTATCCTAAATGGATTTAATTGGCTTCACTTTGATTCTTTTGAAGAGAATCAATCAGTAGAATATATTGTCATGGAGTCTGTTCTTTATGTCTCACCCTCTTTATTCTGATAATAAACGCGTCTCTTTACGCTCTCTCTTACAAGCCTATCGTGATCAAGCGATATCAGAGCAAGATAAGCAAGCCGCTTTTGAAAAGTTTGTCATTGCTTATTTGACGCAAGACCCGCTTCAATGCCAAGAATACGAAAAGGTTCAAACTTATAGAGAGGTTGCTGACGAAAAGGGGTGGAAAGGAAGCGATAGAGACACTGATATTGATTTGGTAGCTAAAATTCGTGATCAAGACGATTATGTTGCTATTCGCTGTCAATTTTATGAGACCAATCATCAGATTACTCAAGATGATATTGAAAGCTTTATCGCTATTTCTGGTAAAAAGAGATTTAAATACCGTCTGCTCATTGATAGTACGGAAAAAGACTTAAGCGAAAATGCTAATACCATGATTGAAGGGCAAGCGGTTCCGGTTTATCGAATTAATCTGTTTGATATGGAAAATAGTCAAATCGATTGGGGTATTTTTGATCAGACAGGCAACATTGTTCTTTACGAGCAAACAAAGAAAAAGCTTTTAGATCATCAGAAAGAAGCGCTGAAAGCGGTTTGTGAAGGTTTGAAAGAAGCAGACCGTGGCAAGCTCATTATGGCATGTGGAACGGGCAAGACTTTCACCAGTTTGAAGATAGCAGAAACCATAGCAGGTCAAGGCAAGCATGTCTTATTTTTGGTCCCCTCTCTTGCCTTGATGTCACAAAGCATTCGTGAATGGACAGCCGATGCACAAGTGCCCTTGCGTTGCTTTGCGGTGTGTTCGGATAAGCAAATTGGCAAGCGTCGTAAAAACCAAGAAGATGATGGGGAATTATCGGCATCGGATTTAGCCCTCCCTGCTACCACAGATGCCTCTAGGCTTGTCGAGAAAGTAGGCAACTCTTCTCCCCATGCGATGAGTGTTATTTTTGCTACCTATCAATCAATACAAGTCATTGTTGATGCGCAAAAGGATCATGGTTTAGCAGCCTTTGATTTGATTATTTGTGATGAGGCGCATAGAACAACGGGGGCTTCATTAGGAACTGACGACAATGAATCTGATTTTATCAAGGTTCATGATAACAGTCTTATTCGAGGCAAGAAACGTTTGTATATGACGGCAACGCCTCGTATCTTTAGTGACCATGCCAAAAGGCGTGCTGATGAGGTTGATGCTGTTTTAGCCTCTATGGATAATGAAGCCATTTATGGAAAAGTGCTTTATACCTACAGTTTTACCGATGCGGTCAAGAATGAACTGTTAACCCCTTATAAGATTATTGTTTTGGGGGTTGATGAGGGGGAAATCAGTAAAACCATGGAGATGCCTACCACAAGTAAAGATTATGAACTTCTTCTTGATTATAGAACAAAAATTGTTGGCTGTTATCAAGCCTTAACCAAACTGGATCTGAAAGCCGATCTTGGAGATGATACGAGCCCCATGCGTCGGGCTTTGGCTTTTTGTAAAGATATCAAGACCTCTAAAAATATCCGTGATACCTTTCAAGGAAAAGGGGTTAAGCGGATTTTCAATAGACTTTATCAAAACCACCCCGATACGCCCCGTCTGATCTGTGAAGTTGATCATATTGATGGGAAGGATGGCGCCAAGGAACGGACAAGAAAACTGGATTGGTTGGAAGAAAATGTGGGGGAAAATCATTGCCGTGTACTTACCAATGTACGATGTTTGTCTGAGGGAGTGGATGTGCCTACGTTGGATGCGGTGATGTTTTTACACCCGCGTAAAAGCCAAGTCGATGTGATACAGGCGGTAGGACGTGTGATGCGGCGCGCTCCAGGCAAGAAAAGAGGCTATATCATTTTACCCGTTGGGGTGCCGGCTGGGATTGACCCCGAAAAAGCTTTAAAGAACAATCCAAAATACAGTGTTGTTTGGCAAGTTCTCGATGCCCTGCTTGCTCATGATGAGAATTTTAGTAAAACGCTTAATCAGATGAATTTAGGACAAGATGTAAGCCCTATTTTAGAGATTATAACGGTTTCTCAAAATATGGATTTAGAGAATGTCACCACGGTTGTTGACGATATCCCGCTTCAAGCAAAACCAGAGCATACAAGCACAAGCAATGTCTCTCCAATCCGTCAATCGCTTTCCACGCATCATGGACAAACAAGCTTCAATTTTGTGGCGGCATTCCCTCGCGCCCTTAAAACGGTTCTAGTTAAAAGATCGACCCTTTCTGATTATTGGGGCATATGGGCGAACAATGTTGCTGAGATTGCTCAAAATCATATCAATCATCTTAAAGATATTCTTTCTGATGAGAAAGGCAAAGCGTGGTGTGCTTTTGATGCGTTTCATAAGGAATTAAAGAGCAATTTAAACGACAGTATTACGCAAGAGGAAGCCCTTGAGATGTTAGGACAACATCTTGTGACGCGTCCCGTGTTTGAAGCTTTGTTTGAGGGCAATGAATTTGTCCAGAACAATAGCATCTCACAAGCCATGGAAAGGATTTTAGCTGAGTTGGATAAAACCGATATCAAGCAAGAGTCTCTGGAATTACAAGGGTTTTATAACAGTGTAAAATTCCGCGCCTCTGGGATTACCGAACCCCAAGCAAGACAAAACCTTATTATCAAACTTTACGAGGATTTCTTTTCCAAGGCATTTAAAAAGACAACAGATAGGCTTGGGATTGTTTATACACCCGTTGAGGTTGTTGATTTTATCATTCATTCTGTTGATGATGTGTTGCGGAATGAGTTTGGAAAAAGCTTGGGGTCACGGGGTGTCTCCATTCTCGACCCTTTTACGGGAACTGGGACCTTTATCACACGGCTTTTACAATCAGATCTCATCAAACCAGAGGATATGGAATATAAGTTCCGTCATGATATCCACGCCAATGAGATTGTCTTACTTGCCTATTACATAGCAGCGATTAACATTGAATCGACCTATCATAGTATCATGAAAGGAGAGTATATTCCCTTTAAGCATATTGGTTTGACCGATACTTTCCGCATGCTTGAAGAGAAAAATCTTCTACAGGAATTGTTTAAAGAAAACAGTGAATATTTGGAACATCAGAAAAATCTAAATATTGAAGTTATCTTTGGTAACCCTCCTTATTCAACAGGTCAAAAAAGTGAAAATGACAATGCAAAGAATATTCCTTATCCGATATTAGATAAACGTATTCGTGAAACTTATGCTGTTCAATCTAAAACAACTTGTGTGCAAGCACTTTATGATAGTTATATTCGTGCCATTCGCTGGGCTAGTGACCGTATAAAAGACTGTGGTGTTATTGGTTTTGTTACAAATGCCGGTTTTATTAATGGAAGTTCTATGGATGGTTTACGAAAATGCCTCGTTGAGGAATTTAGTAGCCTTTATATTTTCCATTTGCGGGGTAATCAACGAACCTCTGGAGAAATTTCTCGAAAAGAAGGTGGTAAGATTTTTGGTGAAGGATCTCGTGCCCCTATTGCTATCTCTATTTTGGTTAAAAATCCAAAATCCAAACAACAGGGGAAAATATATTTCCGTGATATTGGAGATTATCTCAATAGAGAAGAAAAGCTCACGATAATTGAAAAATTTAGGAGTATTAATGGTATTACACGGAGCAAACAAGGTTGGCAAATAATTACACCAGATAAGCATGGGGATTGGCTTAATCAACGTGATGACAGTTTCAAATCATTTTTAGCCATAGGTGCTAAAAAGGGATATGATAAAAAGTTTTTTGAGACTTATTCTTGTGGTCTAAAAACCAATCGTGATGCATGGGCATATAACTCAAGCCGTGAAATAGTGGCAAAGAACATGAAGAATATGATTACGTTCTATAATAGCGAAGTGGAACGTTTTAATGACACTTATACACATACCGATAGTAAAGCACGTACAAGGGATGTAGATAGTTTTGTCAATTCCGATGAAAGTAAAATCAGTTGGAGCTATAGTGTTAAGCAACAGTTAATTAGAGGAAAAATTTTTGAATTTGAAGAGACATGTCTCACTCAGAGTTTGTATCGTCCTTTTACACAACAGTGGCTTTATTATAATCGTACTTTTAATGAATCAGTTTATCAAATGCCGCGTATATTTCCTATGGGAAAAATAATTGAAAATAGAGTCATAAAAATTGCTGCTGTAGGAGCAAGAGGTGGATTTTCTATCTTGATGACTAAAAATGTACCTGATGTGGGTGTGATAGATAATAGCCAATGCTTTCCACGCTATATTTACGAAGACACTCTAGTTTCAAAAAATAAAAGTGAAAAACAATCTCATTTATTTACAAATTCTACAGAGAAAAACACAACATCTGGTTTACAGAGACGTGATGCCATTACGGATGAAGGACTAGCATATTTTAAAATGGCTTATCCTAATGAAACCATAACAAAAGATGATCTATTCTATTATGTTTACGGTTTGCTTCATTCAGAAGATTATCGCTCTCGTTATGCTGATAATTTATGCAAAGAATTACCTCGTATCCCTTGTGTAAAGAGTGCTGATGATTTTTGGAAATTTGTAACAGCAGGGCGTGAATTGGGTCATTTGCATGTGAATTATGAAGATGTAAAACCTTATCCAGTAACCTTTAAAAAGGGTAATCCAAAACAAACAGAGATCTCTAATCCCGAAAAGTTTTATTATGTAACTGAAATGAAATTCGCAAAAATTAAGAATAGTAAGGAAAAGGATAAATCAACTGTTATTTATAACAGCAATATTACCATAACAGATATCCCTCTTGAAGCTTATGAGTATATCGTCAATGGCAAACCCGCTCTTGAATGGATTATGGGGCGTCAATGTGTAAAGACTGATAAAAAGAGCGGCATTGTTAATGATGCCAATCGCTATGCTGTTGAAACCGTTGGCAATCCTGCTTATCCATTGGAGTTGTTTCAAAGGGTTATTACTGTAAGTTTAGAGACAATCAAAATTGTTAAGAACCTACCAAAATTAGAAATTAGAGAAACTGAGTAACTTATAAAGCATGCTCACATAATGGGCATGCTAATCTTATTAAAGCCGCTTATGTATTAGTTTAAATAAAAGTTTATTTTATCATCTGTTATGAGATAACTAAGATAGGAAAGAATTACGTTATCAGAAATCCTTTAATGGACTTTTGTAAATTTTGTAAACGTATCATCTTGTGAATTGATTACCTATAATCTTTAAAAGGAGTGTTTATATGCGTTATTCTAAAAAGAAATCATTTGCACTTTTAGATACTCTTATTTGGATTGCCTTTAAGAGATTATACCGTATTTAAAATGATAGCTTTATCCTTTTCAAAAGCTTTGTTTAAACAAAGTTATGTATATTCATTTTCTTATATTACTTATAGGTTTTGTCTGTTTTTAAAACCCCCAAAACACCTACAAAACCCTCTTAGATATATATTAAAAATTGTATTTATGTGTTATGTTTAATATAGGTTGTTTATTTGAAAGATTAACATATTGAAATATAATAACTTTTATTTTGGATTAAAAAATATATATAAAGGGGGGGGTAAAAAGACCCCCCAAAACCCCCATACCCCCCTAAACTCATAACCATAATAGTCTTAATAGCATTTTTATGATCATAAACCGTTTCTTTTGAAAGGCTTTAAAGGATCACATGTTTTTTTAAGACGTGGTTTAATCACTCACTAAAATCATAAGGTTATCTATTCAAAAGAACTGATTAAAATTCATAAAGGGGATTTTGATAACGTAATCAGTTTTTACTTTCATACGCTTTTCATAAGACATGTTTTAATGACACACTAAAATAATCACTTTTGTCAGTTCAATTTACTGACAGATAACTGACAAATATATATTATTAATTGTATTTAAGGTTGTGTTATCTATATAAGTTGTATCTTAAAAAGACTAACATATTGAAATATAATGCTTTTAATTTTTTATCATTTTAAAAAAATAGTATAGGGTCTAAAAAGAACTGACACAACTGACAAAAGTCTATTAAAAGGGATTTTGCTAATCTCTATAATGATCAGTTTCTATTGAGATATTTTCATAACAGACAATAAATCACAATTATCCTATTTATCGTTTCTCTTATGAAAATGAAAAATGATGCCATGGCTATAAAGAACATAACAGCTATAAAGAATGCGTAAAAACAGTAAACTTGAATACTCATATGCAAATGAAAGCATTTGTTTATAAAGACAGTCCCTATAAAGGCTGTTAAGTCTAAAATGTGTTATTAAAAGAAATTAACAGAAATCTTAAAAGCCATTTAGTGACAAAATTGATAGGTTATAAAGTTTAAAATACGCATTATGAGAGCGTTTCTAAATATTATAAATGTATAGATTCAGAAAATAACGCAATCTTTTAAGAAAGCCAATAATATAGCTTTAAAAGCACATAAATATAAAAGAAGCAAATAATAGGCATAAGATATTATCAATACACAACGTATTTAAAAAAATACAAAAAAATATCAAAAAAGATAAAATATCGTTTGACAATAAATACGTATTTTGTTATATGAATATTCAAGTGATTAAGAAACACTAAACAGATAGCGAAGAGGTTACGATAAACCTAATCCTATTATAAAAACTGACTATCTTTTATGCTTTAATTAGCATATATGATGATTTTGTCGGGTGTCGTTACGCCATACAATACTCTTTATGAGAAAAGCGTAACAACGGACTATCTGCCGTGTTTCTTAGCGCCCGGCGCCCATTAGGGTGTCAATAAGAAACTTTTAAACAGATAGGTTTTAAATATGACAAATATCTCAAAAAACACCCCCGTTCTCTCTAACATTGCAAATGAAACTGCATCTGTTAATAAACAAGAGCCTGCAAAAAAATATGAACTTACTAATGAAAACCGCGTTGTTAACGGTGTGACTTTACACCGCATTAAAGCTTTAAGAGATTTTGATGATGTAAAAGCTGGGAACCTCGGCGGCTTTATCGAAAATGAAAGCGATCTATCCCATGATGGCAATTGCTGGGTTTATGATGATGCTATGGTTATCCAAGCAAGCGTTTCCGAAAATGCAAAAATACGCAATAATGCCTGTGTTGTGAATTATGCTAAGGTTTATGGTAATGCCGTGATTAGTGATAAGGCATGGGTTTTGAGTAATAAAGCACATGTTTATGACAATGCAATCATTAATGGCAATGCAAAAATTGGTGGCTATGTTTTTGGCAATGCCGTTGTGAGTGATAATGCCGTTATTACTGAAGGGGCTCTTATTTACGATAATGCCCGTGTATATGAAAATGCTCATGTGAGTGGGCTTGTGTTTAATGATGCCCATGTCTATGGGAAATCACGCCTTGCTGCGTGGTCAAAAGCTTATGGCAATGCTCATGTTTTTGATAAAGCTATAGTTTATGATGGGAGCAATATTTATGACAATGCCAAGGTTTTTGGCTCGGCGCGTGTTGGTCCTTTTGCAAAAATTCATGATAATGCTCATGTGAGTGGCAAAGCACAAATTTGCCAATTTACAACGATTTATGGCAATGCTGTGCTTAAAGAAAATAAGAAATTTTCTGAAGATATCTGTGGTGCTGATCAGAATATAAATAACGCTGCGTGAATAACGTGCGGGCGCGGCGGGGGCGCCCCCTTTTAACATTTCATTTAAAAATTTAAATCTCTTTATAAAGGAATTGTGCTATGCAAAAAAAGTTTGCACTCACAAATGAAACGCGTGTAATTAATAATCATACCCTTTATCGCATTAAAGCATTAAAAGACTTTGCTGATGTTAAGGCTGGTGCCTTGGGTGGCTTTATTGAAAAGGAAGATAATCTCTCTCATGAGGGCAATTGCTGGGTTTACGATAATGCTCTTGTTTTAAATCCTGCCCATATTTATGAAAATGCCAAGGTTTTTAATAACGCTATTATAATGGGTAGTGTTTATGGCAATGCCCATGTATGTGACCGTGCCCGCGTTTATGCAAATGCTCATGTTTATGACAATGCGCATCTTTCTTATAATGCTTGGGTTTATCATCAGGCGCGGGTTTATGGCAATGCAAAATTATCAGGAAATGCTCGTATTCATAGCAAGGCGGTAGTTTATGATCATGCTGTTATCAGTGGCGCTGCTAAAATTTATGGCAAGGTTTATGGCAATGCTAGCGTGGGCTGTCATACTGATGTTTATGGCTCTGTTTATGGTAATGCGAAAATCTCTGGTTATTTCGTGATTAGAGGTAATGTATATGGCAATGCAAGATTAAAAAGAGATAGTGATTTATATTGGGTTCCCATAAATTGTGAGGTTTATGAAAACGATACCGTTGTAAAGATTATTGAAAATAACGCTGCGTAAATAATGCGCGGGCGCGGCGGGGGCGCCTGCTTTCCAACCCAATTTTTCTATTTCAAATTTTATCAAACGTTTATCACATTAGATTGTGAGGGTCTTCTTATGTGCAAAAAATATGAATTAACCAGTGAAATCAAAAAAATCAAACATGCTCTTACTCGAAATATTATAAACCTTT
>NZ_JBHINJ010000127.1:0-667 GCF_042194855.1 Bartonella sp. CL70QHWL
GTTCATTGATGCGGCGCGCCCTGTCACGCTTAAGCTTTGTGGTGGGCTGCTTACAGAGATTTCGTCTATCAGATAGGATCCCATATCGCGGTTTTTCCCGCCTTCATAGCCAAGTTTTATGGAAATAACTGTCCCGATAAGAGGAATATCAAGAAAGCCGTTATCACTGTCACGTGCGCGGTCATCAAGCTCTATAGTGATACGATCACTTTTGTTTTCTGCTTCATCGGTAATTTCAATCGACAAAACATAGTCCATCAGCATTCTTGTGATGTCCTCTCCATTTGCCAGAACCGTGCAAAAAGGTTTCATGATTGACTGCCCCAAATTCTGATTACCGGTGTGGCTTTCGGATAGGGGAGGGTTGGCAAAACGATTGTGATGCCTGCTTTTAAGATGGGTCCATAGTCTGCAAGACCAAAATTTGCTGCATAAACGCGTTCAACAGCAAGGGCTTGTTGACCCTTTGCATAGTATCTCCAGCAAATGGCATCAACCATATCGCCTTCTTTTGTCACGTAAAGATCACTCATAGCTCTTCACCATATTCTCTCAATTTTATCGTAAATTCTTGTTTTTTGGGGGTGCCATTATGATGAAAAACGCTTTGTTTTTCCTCTACAGAAAGAATGACAAACTTACCTAAGATTTTGCCTTGACCGGTCAC
>NZ_JBHINJ010000128.1:0-667 GCF_042194855.1 Bartonella sp. CL70QHWL
GTTCATTGATGCGGCGCGCCCTGTCACGCTTAAGCTTTGTGGTGGGCTGCTTACAGAGATTTCGTCTATCAGATAGGCTCCCATATCGCGGTTTTTGCCCCCTTCATAGCCAAGTGTGACAGAAATGATTGTTCCGATGAGAGGAATATCAAGAAAGCCGTTATCACTGTCCCGGGCGCGGTCATCAATCTCTATAGTGATACGATCACTTTTGTTTTCTGCTTCATCGGTAATTTCAATTGATAAAACATAGTCCATCAGCATTCTTGTGATGTCCTCTCCATTTGCCAGAACCATGCAAAAAGGTTTCATGATTTGCTACCCCAAATTCTGATTACTGGTGTGGCTTTCGGATAGGGGAGGGTTGGTAAGAGTATCGTGATGCCTGCTTTTAAGATGGGTCCATAGTCTGCAAGCCCAAAATTAGCTGCATAGACGCGTTCAACAGCAAGCGCTTGCTGACCTTTGGCATAGTATTTCCAGCAAATGGCATCAACCATATCGCCATCTTTGGTTATATAAAGGTCACTCATAGGTCTTCACCATATTCTCTCAATTTTATCGTAAATTCTTGTTTTTTGGGGGTGCCGTTATGATGAAAAACGCTTTGTTTTTCCTCTACAGAAAGAATGACAAACTTACCTAAGATTTTGCCTTGACCGGTCAC
>NZ_JBHINJ010000021.1:0-19881 GCF_042194855.1 Bartonella sp. CL70QHWL
TCATCATTATATTTTTCGTCTGCGATCTCGTCTAAAAGTTCTTGGTAAGCATCACTTTCGCGTACAAAGTCATGAACCTCACTATCCTCATGGAGATGTTCGATATTTTCTTTTACATATGCTTCTGCAATTTCTTCAGAGATATCTTCACAATTATTCTCAGAAGGATTGATGCGAAAGATTTGGATTGCATCATCTGCCTCGTCAATAATTTTTAGAACTTGGCTTTCATCCAGTGGTCCCGACCGACCAATGTTTTGATCATCATCATAGACAACTAATAAAATTTCATCAGAATTTATAAGAATTGGATTTTCCATAATTTCTCCTCCCTAACGCCTCTTGGCAATTGTTTGTGCGTGGTTTATGGAATATATGTATTTCATTTTTAATGAAATATGTCAATAATAAATTTCATAAAATATGAAATATTTTGCATATGGAGGCTAATAGTGGATGAAGAAACGCTAAAAAAACTTTGGAATTATGGGGATAAAAAGGTGATAGCTGCTATTATTTTTTGTCTGATTGGCCAGAATTCTGAAGAATCGTTAAAACAGCTTGCTGAACTTCAGGCTTTGCTTGATAAAAAAGACTAACAAATTGTCCAGACCCCTCGATTAAAAAAGGTGGGACCTCGCCAATAAAATTAATAATTTTTATTAATTCATCTGCCTTTATCGAGCGGTTTGTGCCTGAGTTATTTAATATGCTGGTAAGAGTGGAAGGCAACACACCTAAATGCTTAGCCAGCATTTTTTTGCTGCCGTGTCCTTTTTTTACTAATTGCTCATTAAGCCATAATCTTAACTGTTCACGTTCCATATAATTAAATTCTTTCAGATTGAGTGAAAAATCAATTCAATAAATTCTGAATTTTTACTATTGATAAAATTCAGAATTTATGAAATTATACTAATATGAAACAAGAGCCAGCATATACGCTTATAAAATATTTAGGGGGTGTCACAAAGGTTGCACGCATTTTACATAAATGTAAAGGCGCTGTTTATCGTATAACCTACTCCAAGAAAAAAGGCGGTGCCGGTGGGTTGTTTCCTTCAACTTATCAGGCACAACTACTCATTTATGCTCAACGGCACAACATTGACCTACGTCCAGAGGATTTTTTCTATCCTGAGCGTTTGCAACATTTGTTGGAGGTAGAAAAAGCAACGCTCTCAACGCTTTCTTTTGTCAACGGTTCCACTGTTTGCATGAAGCCGTGTGAACAAAATGAAATGACGAAGCTTCAATATGAAGAAAAGAATGAACAGCAGCCTTCACACTCTTAAAGAAGAAAGATCATGAGAAACGGAATATTGAAGAAACTCTACACACGGATTTGTAGATTAATAGGTTGTAATACGAAAATCGAGAATGGAGATAAGTTTGTGAAAGAATTTATACAAATACCGAATCGTGATTGTAGCGTAGAAGATCTTGTGAAACGACACGAAACTCACACAACAATTCTTAAAAAACGAGAAGAATGGCATAAGTCAAAATTTGATAGTTGGATGAGATGGCATGAAGCAACTCTTGCAGAGCGAGATAAGTCAATTGAACAACAGCAAGTAGTACTTGAAAACCTATCCTCTTTAATTAAGCAAAAAAATGAAACGCTATACAGCCAAAGGCTAAAGTTAGCTTCACAGATGAAAGTTATTGATGAATTAAACAATAAAATCACTGAGTTAATCAACAAAAAAGAAGAACCGAGATTGATCGATTTTATTTTTGCAGGAGAAGTTTTTTAACTTGCGTCATTTGAGCCAAAAATGAGGATTGTTAATTAACAATGAATCATTGCGAGGTTCCTTTTTCAAAAACATTTTTGCAAGACAGGCAATCACAACGCGCCCTGTCACAACAGCAGCATTTAGACTCTTAAAAAGAAAGATCAGAGATGATAGATGTCCCGCATATCACTATAAGTAAAGTCAAGTTGATTAATCTTGTTAATAAGATTGGACGTGAAGACATATATTATGGTGTTCGCTCGCCTAATCAGACATGTGAAAGTTGCATAGATCCCTCATCAACAGGTTATCTTGTCTATATACTGCAAAATATTTTTGCGCGTGATGATAGAAATTATTTTCCGTTATTGCCATACGATGATTTTAATCAATGGTTTTCATCTGCCTTTACGCAAGCTTTTACAACTTGGTTTGATAATTATTTTTCTCAAGATTTGTCATCTTTTCATCGCCTAAATGAGCTACTTTTGTTTACAGCTTTAGTCGAAAGTAATCTTGGCTTCTTAAGGGATGACCTCATCAAAAAAAGAGAAGAAGAAATCAAATTAATAAATGATGCGTGTAGTGTGCGTCTGAATTGAGTTAATCCAATTTTTTAAAACTTATAACTACGCGCTCTGTCATAGCACACATATAAATACTTAGAGCTTTAAAGGGGGGATTATGATCACTAACGCACAAACCATTTTATGTCTTGATCTAGGGACCAAGACAGGCTGGGCGATATGCGGTGCGGATGGTCACATCATCAGTGGTGTCATGAATTTCCACCCCCGATATTTTGAAGTCGGTGGAATGCATTATTTACGCTTTAAGAGATGTCTATCAGAAATAAAACAGACAGTAGGCAGCATTGACGCGATGTATTTTGAAGAAGTGAGGCGTCATAATAGTACTGATGCAGCGCATATTTACGGTGACTTGTTATCAACCTTAACGACGTGGTGTGAACATCATCAGATACCGTATGAAGGCATTCCTGTTGGCACAATTAAGAAAGCAACAACAGGAAAAGGAAACGCATCAAAAGTAAAAATGATTAAGGCAATATGTTCCAAAGGACATACGCCTAAAGACGACAACGAAGCAGATGCTTTAGCAATTTTATATTTAATAAAAGAAGGAGGCGCGCATGTCTAATGGTATGCCATGGATAAGATTCCATTTGTATGACTGGATAAGTGGTACAGATGGAATGACGCTAGAGCAAAGGGGCGCTTATATGACGCTTCTCGTTCGCATGTACGATAAAAAAGCACAAATTAAAGAAGATTTTGAAACGCTTGCACGTGTTTGCAATTGTTCACAAAAAAAGTTTGCGACTATTGTCGAATATCTCATGAGAAATAATAAACTTGTTGAGACAGATAATGGATTGTGGAATACGCGCGTTGAAGAAGAACTCAATAACCTCAGTGAAGAGCTAGATAATTTTACCTTTAATAATAATGAAGAAAAGGAGGTAAAATATGTCAACTAAATTGGCTTGGACGAGACTTAATACAGACCAGTGGCTATTTAAACTCTCTGATTTACCACCTATGGAAGTCAATGTTTATGTGAAGTTGCGGATAAGAATGTTACACACGCGTGAGCCTCTTTTGAATGATGCACGAATATTATCTCATTTTACTTGTTGTTCAGTAAAAAGATTTGAAAAGGCGTTAAATTATTTATTTAGATCTGGACACATCATTTATTTAGAAGATGGACGCTTGTGGAGTTTAGATGTTGAAGAAGAACTCAATAACTCAAATGAAAATTTAAATAAGTTTTCAGAGAGAGCAAAGAAAGCAGCGCAGGCAAAATGGGCAAAACATCATAAAGCAAAAACAATGAGTGATGATCAAGATGCTAAAAATGCTAAGCATGATGCTAACGGTATGCTTAAGGATGCTAAGCATGATGCTTGTGGGGATTTTAGCAATGCACAAGAAATGCTTAATGATGCCATTAACAATAACAATAACATATATAATAAAAAAACTAAAACTATCGTTTTAGCAAAAAAAGAAATTGGTTCTGAAAGTTTAGCAACAATCGATTTGGTTGACGAACCAACAGAGGTTGCTGCTGTTGAAACCACATCAGAGCAAATCACAACCTCATCAGACAACCAACCTCCCATTCACGAGCAAGAGAACGTTCCCAAAAAAGCAAAACGAGCGCAAGCTAATCGCGGTTGTCGATTGCCAGAGGATTTCAAACCTAATTTGCAATACGCAATCGATCAAGGATTAACCCATGATGAGGCGCTGTTAGAAACCGAACGGTTCACAAATTACTGGATAGCAAACCCAGGTAAAAATGCAAACAAACGAGATTGGCAAAGGACTTGGTACAATTGGGTCACAAGCCCTATCGGAACGCTAGCAAAGAAAAAAGCAAGATTAGAACAGGAAAAACGGTTAGGTGGTTATCATGGAAAATTCACTCAGAAAACTTTCACAGAACAGCTTGCAGAAGGCTTCAACGAACTCAGAGATCATCTCTCATCTGGAGAAGATTATGGAAATGATCAGTCCGGGGTATCCATTGACGCTGAAAGCTGGGAATACATTGACGAAACAGGAGGAAGAGCAAACCTTAGATGCTTGCAATCTTCTACAAGCGTTGCTCTCTGTGAAAGCTTCAGTTAAGCAAATTGAGCAAGCTTCTTTCCTACTCTCAAGCATGAGAGTCCCTGCGAACACAGATTCCAAAGCCGTTGTTCTATCCTATAGCATGATGCTGGAACGGATTTCAGCATATGCTTTGAAAAAAGGCGTCGAAGATATCGTAACTGGTCAAGCAATTGGGATATCAAAAACATTTATGCCAACTTGTGGAGAGCTTTTAACTTATTGCCAGACACTAGAAAATACCCTTCTTTCAAAAGCCGAAACTGTACGTAGAGCAATTGAAAACACATGTGAGAAAACACTCAAAGAAAAAACAGCGAAAGAGCATTTTAGACCACTAACGCTTGTTCACAAGCAAGAGCTTGAAGAAACTTTAAATGGCATTGGTGGGATAATGAAACGCTTTGGTCCACAGCAAACTAGTGAAAAGTGCTGATCGTTTTACGATTAGACATGCATTTAAATCGACAAAAAAGCACCTTACAAAGCGATTTAAAGATTTTATGATAGAATCAACATCTGCAATATAAAACGCTCTGTATGATCAAATTTGAGGTAAATAGATCAATTGGTAAAATTATGGACTAAAAACATGAGAATATTAAAAGACCTGTTCTTAAAAAAGCGTAAACAACCCATGCAAAAAGAGTTTGTTGCAACAGCTGTTGGTTATGTTCCTTGGGGGGACGGAGCAGAGGAGTATTTTTACAACCTCTACGAATATGAAGACGGTACAAGAGAGTGTGAAAAGTTTGATGGCGGCCAGTATTATACCACACCAGAAAATGCGGATTTTAGTACCAAAGCGCAAGTGAAAGCATGGGTTTACGGTGGTGCTATTCCGAAAAGCGTTCTCAATTACGAACCTCTTATAGATGAGATCAATAAAGAGATCAAAAAATTATCGAAAACCTCAGGAAATAAATATGTTTACAGATAAGCAGCTAAGAGCCTTGTTTGGCATTATAACTTTTATATTTTTATGTTTTTTAGGAATTAAAAAAAATCCCTACTTTATTCAAAGTATTTTGACATTCGCATCTGTTTCTTTGGTAATAGTCACAGCGGTTTTTGCAATTTTATGCAATTCTCATATTCCTTTTGAGTTGCAGAACAATCCAAAATACAAACGCGGCAATACAACAGGTTGGAAGACATTAACACGTGATTTACAACAGTATATGCACAGACTTTTAAAGCTAATAAGTTTAGCGCTTGTCGTTTTAATTTTCCCAAATAGTTATAAGGAAACTGTTTCTTTACCTTTCATTTCTAAGTACGTGGAGTACAAGCTTTCTTTTCCATTGGATACTGTACTTTGGTACTCAGATATTGCTCTTTGGTATTCCTTTTTAGTCTGTGTATTTTTCCTTATGTTACGTACACGCAGTTTAATAAACATATCTATTTACACACTACAGTGCTCAGTTAAAAAGCTATAGTAAAATTCCGATTTTATAAAACTGTTCAGATTACGTTGTCTCTTCTCAACGTTCATAGATGAAATCAACAAGAGCATAAAAAACTATCGGAAGCCGCTTGACATTATTACAGCAATATGAATAATCGAATCAGGTGCCTCAAAAACACCTTAAAACATCTAGCGGATTGGTTGCCGAAATAATCAATCTTCTGAACATTAAAGATTTTGACTCATTATATGCCGTGGCATATAAAGGTCTTGTCGGGTGTGGTTATGCTATACAATACCCTTTTGGGAAAGGCATAACGACGGACTAGATGCCGTGTTTTTGAGCACCCGGCACTCTCTATTGAGTGTCAATCAAAAACTTTAACATCTAGGAGTTCATCATGAACACTCTTATAAAAATATCAGAACAAATAATTGGACAAGAAATTGTGCAAACGGTCAATGCGCGTGAGTTACACGCATTCATGGAAATAGGAAAACGTTTCGCTACTTGGATTACAGATCGTATTAATCAATATACATTTGAAGAAGGTAAAGATTTCATAAAAACACAAGATTTGCGGTTCCCAAAATTGGGAAGCGCAAAATCTAGAGCTGTTACAGCAATAGAATATCATCTCACTCTAGACATGGCAAAAGAGCTCTCAATGGTTGAACGCAATGAGAAAGGACGTCAAGCACGTCGTTACTTTATTGAGTGTGAGAAGAAACTGAGAAACCAATCTGTTGATTATGATCGTGATACCCGTTTTGATTTGCCAAGCTATTGGGAGGGAATGAACGCTGGTGAAAAAGTTTTGTATCTTCTTGGTCCAATTCATATGCGTCTTCTTGAT
This sequence comes from Bartonella sp. CL70QHWL, assembly GCF_042194855.1. Lineage (NCBI taxonomy): Bacteria > Pseudomonadati > Pseudomonadota > Alphaproteobacteria > Hyphomicrobiales > Bartonellaceae > Bartonella > Bartonella sp. CL70QHWL. The sequence goes on from NZ_JBHINJ010000021.1 coordinate 6,653, forward strand.
GCTTTCAGAGTAGATGAAGAGAACAGAAAATACAAAGCCCTTATTAAAGAAGCAAAACAGGTTCTAGCAAGATCTGTCGTAAAAGCTGCTTAGATTTAAAAACATAACTCCCCATTTTAAAAGTGGGGAGGAAGTTAAGCCGCGTTTTTGATTGTAATAACGACTTGCTTGCCAAGAACACTCAGTGCTTGCTCTAGTGTTTGAAGCTTAGTTGGATAATTTGGATCAAGAATGCGTCTTGCTTCTGTTTCTTTTTTACCCAAACGATGTGCCAATTCTGTTTTTGTGATATTCGCTTCATTAAAGGCTTCTACCACTGCGAGCTTAAGAGCATTCCACGCATCTACCGTAACCTCTACAAGGTCTTTATACTGTTGTCGCATTGGTAAAGGCAAACCACGCATAGGATAGCTCCGTAATGCTAACCCTAAAGCTTCAACAGCATTCTCTAATGCCTCTGCTCTATTTTCTCCAGCTGTTATTGCTTCTGGTACATCTGGAAAGGTTACAATAAAACCACCATCTGGATCAGATTCCAGTTTTGCTTGATACGTGTATTCCATGTTTAGGTCTCCTCGCCATGATCAAAATGCTTTTGAAACGAAAAATTAAAGCCGTTGAGAGAGTAACTCATACCCCCAACTGCTTTTTTATTATTTTCACGTAAAGTGGGGTCAATTCACCAGATTTTATAACGGTTGTCTTGTCTCCAAAAGTTACCAAATAATGTGACCCTTTGCCTGCATCAGGAGCTTCACTGTAATGAATGCCTCTTTTTCTGGCTTCTTTACGTAATTCTCTAAGCAGTGCTTCTCGTTTCATTTAGCCTCCCCCTTTTTTCATAAAATGAATATCGCACAAAAAGGTTCGATAGTCAACAATAAATCGAACAAAAAAGTTTGATACAGACTCTTAATGAAAGGATATTTATTGAAAAGTTAAAAGCAGAAATAAGAAAGCCATGCCATTTGTGTGACATGTTTTTTTGATGAATAATTTGTCAAATAATATTATAATGTAATACTTAAAAAACTGTTATTAATAAACTGAAATAATTGAATAAATATGCAAATTATGCTAAGATTTTTCATGTATAAATTGCAAATCTAATGGGGCTACAAATATGCTAAATAAAGTGACGTTAATCGGGCGCCTTGGTGCTGATCCCGAAAGCAAAACAATGAATTCTGGAACAGAAGTAGTCAATTTTCGTATGGCAACTTCTGAAAGCTATACGGATAAAAATACTCATCAAAAAGTAGAAAAAACTGAATGGCATTCAGTTGTGATTTTTAATCCACATTTGGCAAAAATTGCACTTCAGTATCTAAACAAAGGTTCAAAAGTTTACGTAGAAGGAAAATTACAAACACGCAAATGGCAAGATAAAAATGGGCATGACCGTTACACAACAGAGATTGTTTTACCACAATTCAAAGGTGAATTGTATTTGCTTGATGCAAAGAAAGATCAATCGGCATCCCCTACCCCTTCACCTATTACTTCTCAAAATTATGCTATCGCTTCAGGTGCTCAAGATTATAGAACGGCTCTTAACGATAGCGTCCCATTCTGATTGAAAAAAAATATGACAAAAAGAAAAAAACGTGCAAAACGCGGTCGTCCTCGGATTAAAGGATGTATCAGAGAACCAAATGGACGCATCTCACGAGCAAAAACACCGCATGAACCCATGGATAAATTGGCAATTGAAATGCGTGCCAAACGCTTTGGCTTGACCATAGAAGAGGCTAAAAATCCGCTTTCCGGTACCTATATTGGGCGGCTTTATTTGCAAGGCGAAATAAATCAAGACCAATATGATGCTGCGCAAAAATATCTTGAAGTGAAAAACAATTACCTATGTGCAAAAGGATTGCCTAATGCAATTTATGATGAAATGCCTACAACTTCTGATAACGGAGCAAGAGAGAAATGGGTACAGATAGCAACAGAACATCTTTTAGCTGTAAAAAATGTTGTTCAAGAAGCTCAATATTTACACCGTCAATATAACCTTCATGCTGCATTACAGTATCTTGTCATAGAAGATCAATCACTACCACACCTTGTGCTTTCATTGCGCATTGCTCTTAATGCGCTTTATAAACATTTTACGCAAAACCGGTAGTTTTCAAGCGGCGTCTTGGATATTAATGGCAACCTCTTTTCCAAGAGCAATGAGAGTAGATTCTAAGGCATCTAATTTGGTTGCGTGGTTTAAATCCAACAATCGGTCAATTTGTATTGGATGAAGTTTTAAAAGACGTACGAGATCAGCTTTGCGTAAGTTTTTTTCAATCATAGCGTTATGTATTGCAATTTTTAAAGTTACCAATGAAGATACTTCAACAAAAGGATAGGCAATATCACGATGTCCAAAGGGAATAGGTTCACGATCTTGAAAACGCCCCATAATGACTGTTAAAAGTGCATTTTTAGCCTGTTCCAAAGCTTCTTTTTCATCGTTACCATAAGTAATAAATTCCTGAAAGTCTTTAGAGACGACTAGAAGAGTATCATTGTCATCTTTGATAAATTTGATTGCATATTTCATTTACACCTCCATATCCTGGCTTATTTTAGGTCAAGATCTTTAAGAATCTTCTGGACTAATCCTGTTCCTAATTCTTTTCGCGTACCATGCATAGGTAAAACGGACTTTTTAGAACCACGCTTTACAAGCAAATGCCCTCCCTTCCCTGAAGTAAAACTGCAACCATGCTTTATAAGATATCTTTTCAATTCTTGACTATTCATTATAATAATATAACATCTAAAATGTTTCAATACAACATAAATGTTGCATTAAAGGAAAATAAAGGACATCTTTTAAAACACCATATTTAGGTAAAAAAATAAAAAAAATACAAGATCATGATTTTTTTGTTGACATAGTGTAAAAAATCGTATTTAGTGAGGGTACTGCACTAGTCGTATTGTGTCTAAAATTCAAAAATATCCCCAAAAATTCAGCAAAATGTGATCTTGAAACGTGGCTAGAAAACCCTGTTTTCTGGGTAATTCTGACTAATCTATTTTTCAAATAACAAAAATCAATAATTGACTAATGATGTCATTAATTATGACGCAAAAGGAGCAATGATGAAAGCTGTCATCACTAAGCCAATGTGTGTTGTTGGAGACAATAAAAGCACTGTTCGCTTTGAACCATCAACACCCAATAATCCATTTGTTGAAGTTTCTAATCAAGTCTACGCACGTCTCAAGCGCGCCAATGCTGCAAAACTTTTTGTTGACGTCAAGACAACAGCAAAAACAGATAAGGCAATTGAACAAATTAAACAGATAGAACAAGAAGCCGTACAAACATCGTCTGAACCAGTGACAGAGGAAATTCCACTCGAACAGCCAAAAGCATCTAAAGCTTCTAAGTCATCAACACCTACCCCAAAAAAGGCTTAGAAGTTGAAGTTAATCATCCACCAAAAATGGTATCTTCAACAGGTGAAGGATACCTTCACCAGTCTTCAAGCACCACGCCTTAATTGGGCTCTGCGTAATGCTCTAAACACTGCAGCAAAACAAGTTGAACGCTTTACTGAAAAGCAAGTTGCAGACATCTCATCAGCCCAAATAAAGCGTATAAGAAGAGGTGTTTATATTAAAGAAAAGGCAACAGCAAGGTTTCTTGAGACAGATATCATTGGTTCTGGAACACCGATACCTCTTAAATTTTTTAAAGTAAACGAAACAAAACGCGGCGTAACTTACACACTGTTTGGAAAGAAAGAAATCTTACCCCATGCTTTTATCAAAGGTGGGAGTTTTCCAAAGCGCGTTGAATTAAAAAAGCTGAATGGGAATGTGTTTCAAAGAGCCGATGGAGATCAATTCCCCATTGCAAAACAAAAAGGACCCTCAATTGCTGGGGTAATGTCCAAGCCAAAAATTGCAAGTGCTATTGTAAAAGAAGCCAATGAAAGATTAACCAAAAATATACAGAGACAACTTTCTCGTCAAGAATACGCTGCTAATAAGAAAGGCTAGATCATGTTCTCAAGCTATGTTTGCTATACACTGAGATTTTCTTTCTTGACAAGATTCACGGAAAACGTATATCGTTAAATTAGGTGCCTAGAAAACACCTTAGATGCATAGCGGATAGATTGCCGAAACAGTTTATTTTCCGCATACTAAAGGCTTTGACTCATTATATGCTACATGCGTATAATAGATCTGTCGGGTGTAGTTACGCTATACAATACCCTTTATGGGAAAAGCGTGACGACGGACTATGCACCGTGTTTTCTAGCACCCGGCATCCTCTTAGGACGTCAATACTTTTAGGATTTTTCAAAAAATAATTGACAGTTTCTGTGAACAGCTATAGTCTGATTGGCAGGCTTAAAGCACCTCGTAACTAATCGGTTCAACAGTATCCCGAAAGATCTGTTGCCCATCATAAGAATTTTTGTCCAGGGTCTTCGTGTGTATGTCCAAGGGTAACCTAAAGATACGAAGGGCTGTATTAGTTCGGTTGTTTTAGCCCTGGATACTTTAACTTATAAAACAAAGGACTAATAAGATGAACACTCTAATTAAAATATCAGAACAAGCTGTTGGACAAGAAATTATTCAAACCGTTAATGCGCGTGAATTACATGTGTTTTTGGAAGTAAAACGAGACTTTTCCAATTGGATTAAAGACCGTATTAACAAATACAGCTTTCTCAAAAATCAGGATTATATAGTTTTCACCAATTTTGGCGAAAACCTCCAAGGCGGTCGTCCAAGTACAGAATATCACATCACATTAGACATGGCGAAAGAGCTCTCAATGGTTGAACGCAATGAGAAAGGACGTCAAGCACGCCGTTATTTTATTGAGTGTGAGAAGAAACTAAAAAGCCAATCTGTTGATTATGACCATGATACACGCTTTGATTTGCCAAGTTATTGGGAAGGTATGAACGCTGGTGAAAAAGTTTTGTATCTTCTGGGTCCAATTCATGTTCGTCTTCTTGATGCCTTCAGAGTAGATGAAGAAAACAGAAAATACAAAGCTCTCATTAAGGAAGCAAAACAGGTTCTAGCAAAATCTGTTACGAAAGCCGCTTAGATTTAAAATATGATCTCATCTTCCCTGCTTTCAGAGTGGGGAGGATATTAATTTAAAGAAGATTATCGATAATGCTTCGCTTTTTCCAGAAAAAATACAATAAAATCAATGCAAAAGGTACTTCCCAGCGGGTTGGCTTCGTTGCGGGGCGGACGAGCGCGAACTATCGCTAGCGACAGAATTTTCAAATTGACTGTACATTGTACATTTAACTCATTGATAAATAATGATTTCAATATGTACACTGTACAGTATGCGATTATTTTTAGATAAAAATTATGTTTATTCTTGACATTGTTGCGTCAATGTCTATTTTCGAATCAGGTGCCTAGAAAACACCTTAAACACATAGCGGATTGGTTGCCGAAATAATCAGTCTTCCGCACATTAAAGACTTTGACTCATTGTATGTTAGGCGCATATAATAACTTTGTCGGGTGTAGTTATGCTATACAATACCCTTGTGGGGAAAGCATAACGACGGGCTATGTGCCGTGTTTTCTAGCACCCGGCATCTTTTAGAGTGTCAATAGAAAACCTTTAAGCACATAGGAGCCAAATCATGGCACAATATTTAATTGACTTACATCAGACTACGATTGATGGTGATATCGTTCAGACAGTGAATGCACGTGAATTACATACATTTTTGGCAATAGGAAAACGTTTTGCTACTTGGATTACGAACCGCATTAATCAGTATGCATTTGAAGAGGGAAAGGACTATATTTTAACGCTTCCCAAAATTGGGAAACGTAAAAATGTTATAAGTAAAGAATATCATCTCACCCTAGACATGGCAAAAGAGCTTTCCATGGTTGAACGTAACGAGAAAGGACGTCAAGCACGCCGTTACTTTATTGAGTGTGAGAAGAAACTGAGAAACCAAGCTGTTGATTATGAATTATTTTCTTATGAGTGTTTTAAAAAACCTGCAGGTATTGGAGAAATCTTAGGATTGATGATGAGGCGTTTGTTGGATGCAAATGACCTCGAAAAAGAGCTTGATCATTACAAATCAGTTACAAAAGAAGCTAAGCGCGTTTTAGCAAGATCTGTCGTAAAAGCTGCTTAGCTTTAAAACACATCTCCCCTCCCCGTTCTCAAAATGGGGAGGTGGTTGGTTTAGCTGCCACTTGCTTTTTTTAAGACTTCACCCATACGTGTTCGCCAGTCTTTTCCTTGTTTTTTAAAAGAAGCAATAACGTTTGGGTCAAGGCGTAGAGTAACCGCTTGTTTGGGAGATTCAACGGGTGGACGCCCACGTTTACGGCGTTCTTCTGTTACATATTTAAAAAAGGAAGGTGGTAAAACATCTTTAGCTGGCTTTAAGCGTGCAAGTTCTTCATCTGTTAGTGGTGGGGAATCCACAGCGTCCCAATCTTCTTTTGTATAATCACATCCTGCTTCAAAGGTTTTTTTGATAGTCATTGAAAACCTCTCTTTCTTTTTTATTCGCTTGACGAAAACTGATAATGGATATCGCTTCATTGCCAAGCTTTGCAAAAACAATAACTGTTGTGCCATTCGCAAAATGTCCAATAGCCTTCATGCGGTTTGAATGTGTTGCATCAATAAGAGCATGTTCCCAGTCAAAGTAAATAACATCAGCAAAATCAAGCTTATGTTTAACAATGTTTAAAGCTCTTTTTGGTTCATCCCACACTATCTTCATATATTTTATGTACACGAAAAATAAAACCTTGTCAATAATTAAAGTGTACAATAATTCGTATATACCATTCAAAATGGAGAAACTATGGATAAGAAGAATCGTAAGGGTCTATCGGTTCGTGCGTTTGCGAAGAAGATGGGGGTTTCACATAATGCGGTGGTTTCACGGATAAAGACAGGTAAATTTGATGCGGCTCTTTTTGAAGATGGTTCTGTCAATGAAGCCCTTGCCACAAGCATCTGGAATGAGAATCCAACAAAGCGCCCTGCTCCATTTTTAGCGCCTGATGGTCAACCGCGGACAAAGATCAAACAAGCCTCTACAGATGGAGCCAATGAATACAAGATAAAACTGGAGCGAATGCAAGTTGCGCTTGAAAGCGAAAAGATTGCACTTGAACGCTTACGCGAAACAACCGTTGACCGTGAAGAAGTCAAGAGAGCAGCGCGTGAGTTTGGAAGAGCACACCGTGACGCTATGTTGAATTTTCCGCATCGTTTTGGTGCAAGCATTGCTGCACAAGTTGGATGTGATGCAGCCAGCCTTATTGGTGCTATTGATTATTACATGAGAACCGCTTTACTTGAGGCGGTTAATATTCCAGTGCCTTTTCATGATCCTCATTCTCCAGAGTTAGAGAACTTGCAAGAAACGAATAATGGATGACAATGCAGTCGAAGAATTTTTCGCCCATGCCAATAACGCACGACAACCCGACCCACCGTACACGGTTTCGCAATGGGCGGATAAGAATAGATACCTTAGCACGGTAGCAAGTGCTGAACCTGGATTGTGGAGAACAAAGCGGACCCCCTATTTGCGCGAAATCATGGATAATCTTTCCTCTCACAAACCAATTGAAACAACTATTGTCATGAAAGGGGCGCAAGTTGGCATGTCAGAGGCAGGATTAAATTTCTGCGGTTATGCTATTCATTATAGTCCAGGACCTGCTCTTTATGTGATGCCAACGGTTGAGACAGCCAAAAAGCTTTCAAAGACGCGGCTTGATCCTATGATTATGGCAAGTCCAGTTTTAAGCGAACGCATTGCCCCAGCACGAGCACGTGACAGCGGGAATACCATGTTTTCGAAAGAGTTTGATGGTGGTGCACTGATGCTTACAGGGGCAAACAGTGCTGCTGGTTTGCGTTCCATGCCTATTCGTTATCTGATTTTAGATGAGGTGGATGCCTATCCTCTCAGTGTGGATAACGAAGGTGATCCGGTGATGATTGCCGAAAAGCGGACCTCAACCTTTGTACAACGAAAGATCTTTAAATTGTCCACACCCACCCACCGTGACACAAGCCGTATTGCCAAGGATTTTGTGCTAGGAGACCAGCGATATTACAACGTGCCTTGTGATGCATGTGGTGTTCTACAGCCCATTGTTTGGTCACAAATTAAGTGGCCAAAAGGCGCCCCCGAAAAAGCTGTGTTTGTTTGTGCCCATTGTGGTCATGAACATGCCGAGCACAGAAAAACAGATCTCATGTGTGAAGAACGAGGAGCATGTTGGGTACCAACCAGTGAATCAAGCAGACCCAATTTGCGTTCTTATCATATTTCGGCACTCTATTCCCCTTGGCTTACTTGGGGGGAATGCGCAAGAGAGTTTTTAAATGCCAAGGATGATCCAGCTCTTCTACAGCCTTTTGTCAATACAGTGCTTGGAGAGCCATGGGAGGACAGAACAGGCGAAGTTGTTGACCCAGATAGCCTCTATGCAAAACGCGAAGATTATCCCCTTGCACCAGAACAAGCCGTGTTGTTGACAGCGGGTATTGATGTGCAAAATGACCGCTTAGAACTTGAAGTGGTTGGATGGGGACGCAGTGAAGAAAGTTGGCATATTGATTATCAAGTTATCCTTGGTGATCCCTCTTCTTTTGAAGTATGGGACCAGCTGGATGAATACCTTACAAAACGCTGGCCGCATCTAGGTTACAAAGACGGCATCAAGATAACGGCTGCTTGTATTGATACCGGTGGTGGACACACACAAGCGGTTTATAATTACGTGCGCCCCCGTGAGGGACGACGTATCTGGGGGATTAAGGGGCAAGCGGGATGGCGTGCGGTATGGCCACGCCGTCCAAGTAGAAACAACAAAGGACAGATTAATCTCTATATTGTTGGGGTTGATGCAGCAAAAGATATTATCACGGCACGGTTTAAAAAATCCGGTCCTGAAGCATCGGGTGCTGGTGCAACACACTTTCACAAAAACCTTGATCGAGAATATTTTGACCAACTGACCGCTGAAAGAAAAGTCATCAAATATTTTAAAGGCTTCAAGCGTATTGAATGGCAAAAAAGTGAAAAGGCAAGAAACGAAGCCTTGGACTGTAGGGTCTATGCTTATGCTGCTTTACAAGGTCTGATTTCGGCAGGAATAAACCTTAATCGAGAAGTCGATATCTTAGAAGAGCGTCTGGAAAAACTTAAAATTGAAGGCTCTTTAGAGCAGCCAACATCAGAACATGTGCCCTCTCCTGCTCCAAGAAGATCTCAGACAGCACAACCTCAAAGGAAACAATCCAGAACGGTGATGAATCCTTATATGCAAGGGGATTGGAGGTAATTTATGGATACAGACTTGAACCAAGTAAACAGCAAAACTGACAGACTGGAAAGTTTAAAAAAGCGGCGTGAACAAATTGAAGAAGCTCTTTATTCGGGAGCACAATCGGTGCGCCATGGCGATAAGCAAGTCAGCAACCGTTCTGTTGAGGAACTGCGCAGAGCGCTTGAGATGCTGAACACACAAATAGCCAACCTTGAAGGACGCAAGCGTTCACGCGTTTTCTATTTTAATATATCACGAGGCTATTAATGGCTGGTTTTTTCAATAAACTCACGGGCTTTTTTACAATTTCTCGTCAACACAATCCCCATTTTGAAGCGGCAAGCAAAAGCCGCCGTATGGGTGGTTTTGACCCCGCAAAAAAACATATCAATAAAGCGATTGAAGAATGCGGTGATACCATTGTTGCCCGTTCAAGATGGCTTTATGACAATGAAGCTCTTTATGGTTCTGCAACGGAGGAATGGGTCTCTGCGGCTGTAAGTGATGGGATTAAACCTTATCCTCGTATTGAAGGCTTTCAAGAAGAAAAGAAAAAGCTTTTAGACTTATGGTGGCAATGGGTTGATGAAGCAGATTATGATGAAGATACCAGCTTTTATGGGCTGCAAGCAACCATTGCACGAGAGGTCTTTTTAACCGGAGAGTGCTTTGTAAGATTGCATTATGTTGATCTCTACGGACGCTCTGGTGTACCGCTTCAATTACAAGTTTATCCCACGGAAATGTTGGACCTTTCCTACAATGGACCGGCTGAGATTGAAGGCAATTACATTCGTATGGGAATTGAATTTAATGCCAGTGGCAAGCGCGTTGCTTATCATTTCTGGGAACATCACCCCTATGATGATGTCCCTGCAAATATGGCATTTGAGAGCCAAGAGCGCGTGCGTGTCCCCGCTGAAATGATCCTGCACATCAAAGAGCGCCGTATCGCAGGACAATTGCGCGGTTCTCCCAAAATAACGCGCTGTATGACAAAGATCTTTCAACTCGAATCCTATGACGACGCAGAACTCGATAGAAAAAGGACGGCGGCTCTTTTCGCGGCGTTTGTCAAGGACAATTCACCAAACGTCGAAAAATTATCCGATAATCGTGATAAAAACAACGTTGAAGAAGAATACAAAGCACCTGTCATTGCGCCCGGTGCATCTCTTTATTTAGGAGAGAATAAAGAAGTTACATTCTCAAATCCTGTTGAGGTTGGTGGCTCTTATGAGGCTTTTCAATTTCGCAATATCTTGAAAATTTGTGCAGCACTTAATATGCCTTATGCCGTTGTGACTGGAGACGTTACGCGGGGGAATTTTTCAAATGTACGCACCTCCATCATTCAGTTTAGACGGCACGTCAAACAATGGCGTGAACATATTATTGCCTTTCAGTTTAACCGCATTGTTTGGGAGCGTTTTGTTGAAATGGCAGTGCTTGTCAAATGCGTCAATTTGCCAGGGTGGGAAGAAAATTCCTTGCCATGGCTTCAATGTGAAAGCTTTGCGCCCCCGCTTGAAATGATTGATCCAAACAAGGATATCTCAGCGGAAAAAGAAGAAATTCGTGCAGGCTTGAAAACACGACGCATGGCACTTGCCGAGCGCGGCTTTGATATCGACAGCATTCATGCCGAACTTGAAGAAGAGCACACAGACGCTCGTGCGCGCGGCTTATCTTTTGACACGGATATGGCAGCGCCTTCTGGTGAAAATCAAGCGATTGATACAGCAGATTCAGAACCTTCTGAGACTTATGAAAGTAACCAAGGCAGTGAGGCACATAAAAATGGTGAATAATCTTGATATGCCGTTCTTGGCATCACGGCTTTTTGGGGTTCCACATATGCTTGCCTCGACAAAACTTGATGTCATTTTGAATGCTCTTGCACCGCGTCTTTTTGAGGGAGAAAAGTTTTCCCCTGGGGCTTTTGCGCAAGGGGATACAACGGCTTTAAGACCCCCTGAAACTTATGTAGTACAAAACAATGTTGCTATCCTACCGGTTCATGGCACGCTTGTGCGCCGTGGTGCATGGCTTGGGGCTTTATCGGGGCTAACCTCTTATGAAGGTTTAAGCGCTTCTTTTCGTGAAGCCATTGCACAACCTGATGTTCGTGCTGTCTTACTTGATATTGACAGCGGCGGTGGAGAAGCCGGTGGTGTCTTTGATTTGGTTGAAGAGTTTCAAACACTCTCAAAACAATACAATAAACCCATTTGGGCACATGCCAATGAGTTTGCTTGTTCAGCGGCTTATGCCATTGCTTGTTCTGCTTCTCAAATATGGGTTGCTCGCACGGGTGTTGTGGGCTCGATTGGGGTTGTTTGTGCTCATCTTGACCAGTCCCGTGCGGATGAAAAACACGGGTATAAATGGACCTTTGTCTTTGAAGGTGATCACAAAACCCATGGCAACCCTCACGAACCCTTGAGCGATACAGCACAGATAAAAATGCAAGCCGATTGCGCCCTGCTCTACAAGATGTTTGTCGATTTGGTGGCGCAAAACAGACGCTTAAATGCTGCTGCAATTCGTGACACAAAAGCAGAAACTTTTATAGGCACCCAAGCGATCACGCTTGGATTAGCAGATGTGCAAGGCACCCTTGCGCAAGCTTTGGAAGCCTTAACGGATTCCATATCACAAAACCCAACATCAACAGAAAAAGAAGGACAAAACACATGGCACGCACACAATACCGCGCTGAAGAAGATGATGACGAAAAGATCGTCGACATCATCAATGACGAGGAAGAGGACGAAGACGATAGCGACATCGACAAAAACGCCGAAGACTTCGACGATGAAGAAGACGAAGATGAGGATGAAGACAACGAAGACAAGCAGGAAAACATAAAAGCTGCTCTTGAAAAAGAAAGAAAGCGCGCAAAAGCACTAACAACCCTTGAAAGGCAAGCAAAGCACTTAGGCGTTTCTTTTGACGCAGCAAAAGCTATTCAAAAAGGTATGAGTATCGAGAAAGCACGCCAGTGTGTGTTGACGGCTGCTAGCTCTCAAAGCGCGTCTTTAAAAGTCTCGCCTTATACCCCTCATAGTGATGGGACGAGCAAGGCAAAGATTCATACAAAATGGGAAGCAGCTTGGAGGGCAGTGAAATGACGAATATTATTTATGACGACGTACGCAATGGCGCTTATCTTGGACCCTATGACCCCGATATGTCAAACGAAGAAGTGGTGTTTGCATCAGGAGCATTCATTGAAGCGGGAACTGTCATGGGAAAGATAACCACAACGGAATACTATGTCCCCCTTAATCCAGCAGCAACAGATGGCAGTCAAACACCGGCAGGGATTTCTTTTGCTACTGTTGACGCAACAGGCGCCGATCAACGCGCTGTGATTACAGCACGCTTATGCACTGTAAAAGCTTCTGAACTGCTATGGCCAGATGCCATCACGGATGAGAAAAAGAAAGCAGCCATTCAGTCTTTAGAAGACAAAAACAACATTCTATTGCGATAGGAGAATGCGCACATGGATATGAACTTTTTTAAACATGATGCTTTCTCAAGCATCACAATGATGAAAGCCATCGAAAACTATGAGTTTCAACCTGGTCTTGTAAGTTCTCTTAATCTCTTTGAAGAAGTTGAAACCAGTACCACAGTGGTTGGGATTGAACGGCGTGATAATACATTTTCGCTTATTCAAACCAGTGAACGTGGCGCACCTTTGACAGAAGGTGATAGAGAGGCTCGTAATCTTCGGTTTTTCAAAACAACACGGATTGCCAAAAGTGATACGGTGAAATCAGAAGAAATCCAAAACCGTCGTGAATTTGGCGCAGAAGATCAGTTAGAGACAGCAATGAAATATATTGCCAGAAAACAAAAGAAACTGATTTCTGAAATCGAATTGACAT
>NZ_JBHINJ010000129.1:0-609 GCF_042194855.1 Bartonella sp. CL70QHWL
TACACTATTGTAGCTTTCCTCACTTTCTTTACCTTCCGCATCAACTTTCTTGATCACAAAACTTGGTGCTTTCCATTGTCCATCTTTATCATAACCTGCCCCTCCACCAAAATAGGTCGCAAATGTCTGATTCATTAAATAAAGCTGATTGCCCGTGATCGCTTCTGTCGAACCTTTAGAAATTTCTCCATCTAATAGAAACTTTAATTTGCTGTTTTCTTGTTCCGCTATAACTTGACCATCTTTCTCTTTGTTCTTTACATGACGCGCCACAAAGGCATGCGCGTCATCGTTCCACAACAAAGCATTCTGCTCAATGGTCTGCGTAAGTTCATTGCTGTTCTTAGAAAGCTCATTATGAAGATCTGTCAGCGATGTATCAACACCGCTAAAGGCTGAACCAACATCATGATATGACTGACCACCAACAACATACGTCGGAAGATTACCTACAAGCACATCAGCACCACCACCTAAATAGCTCGATGTATTTTTAGAAACACTGTCTAGACTGGTAGTCACTGTCGTAACATTTTTATTAGTCGCAAATAACTGAGAGCCATTTACAACTTCTGTCGATTCTGCTGAAAGCACTCCTGCCTTAACACC
>NZ_JBHINJ010000130.1:0-603 GCF_042194855.1 Bartonella sp. CL70QHWL
GACGCCCATAAATCAACGGGCTCTGATAACAACCCAGACAGCAGAGACAGCCCCGTTTCAATGCCCTCACAAATGACCAGATGTTTGGGATTGGCTTGACTTAAATGCACAGCACCACCTGTTACAGATCCCAACATGGCTTTTGCTGGTTTTTGGTCTGTTTTGCAGCCATTGGCTTGTAAAAAGGTTCTATGAATGGCGAAAGAGCCAGCGCCCTTAACAAAAGCAACCAACGCGGGCAGTGTAACCCCAGAGGGGTGCGAACATTTGTCGTAAAAGCGTAAATCAGGAGGCAAATCACATGTAATACTCCGCATACGTAAATAGGTTTCTGCTAAAGTATTTTTGATTGGTTGGCTTTGTTGCCAAATTGTTTTTGCTCTCTCTGCTTTCTGTTTTGCTCGTTTGAGATCAGCACAAAACTGTTTGGAGAAAGAGAGCGTCTGATCATAAGCTTGTTTTCCAAGCAACCCAATTCTAATAAGCGCTTGTATGATCTCTCTAAAAGAGCAACCAGCATAACAGTAGATTAAGAGACGCCCATCATGTCCATTGGCAAGGGATAAGCTAGGTAGCCTATCATCATGAGCAGGGCAACGGGCT
>NZ_JBHINJ010000131.1:0-600 GCF_042194855.1 Bartonella sp. CL70QHWL
TTTTATGGTTTTTCAACAAATTAGCTCAAAAGAAAAAATAATTTTATAAAATAATGTATTAATTAATTTTGTAACTAGTAATATAATATTATTAAAAATTAATATTTATTATTATATATCATATAACCACAAATATTGAATTTAATAATTGAAATACTTATATACATTTTAAAATATTTATATTAACTACTAATTTCAGATTTTTCGAGTTACCCGTTCGGGTTCGGATATCCAATCTCTCCTAATTTAATACCCGTTCGGATATTTTGCTACTTCGGTTCGGATTTCGGTTCGGGTTTTTCGGATCGGGTTCGGGTACCACTTCGGATTTCGGGTAAAGTGCCCACCCCTAATGTCGTTCATCGCCTGGTCGCTTCTGTACCCGAGTATCCTCATCTTGAATCACTTTGAGGTACACATGTTCAAGGTTCGGAATTGGTTCCTGGCTTCCTGCATAAGTAGCGAGGAACAAACAGTTCCGAACACATTCTCATCAAGATACATCAGAAAGTCATGGACCTTGTCTTCCTCCCATTGTGCCCTTAGAGTTACACTGAACTTGCATGTACATCCATTGCAAACACAGCTCAGCATTGGACG
>NZ_JBHINJ010000132.1:0-597 GCF_042194855.1 Bartonella sp. CL70QHWL
ATGGAACAAAGAACAGCAGAATGGTTTCAAGCGCGCTTGGGTAAAGTCACCGCATCAAACATTTACAGCGTACTCAGTAAAACTACAAAAGGATTGCCTACGAGCAAATATGAAGACTACAAAATCAAACTCATAACAGAGCGCTTAACAGGCGAAACAAGCCCCTATTATGAAACTGAAGATATGAGATGGGGTATTGAGCATGAAGATGATGCCTTGAGAGAATATGGCTTCATTTATGATGCCGATATAACAAAATGCGGCTTTATCCAACACCCCACAATAGAAATGGCGGGGGCTAGCCCCGATGGTCTCATTGGAGAAGACGGTTTAATCGAAGTCAAATGCCCGAGATCAGTAACACATATGCGCTTTTGTATAGGTGACGAAATCAAACCAGAATATCACGCACAAATGCAATTCCAAATGGCTTGTACAGAACGAAAATGGTGTGATTTCGTAAGCTATGACCCACGTTTTACGGGGGAATTCTTTCACTTACGCATGAAAGTCAAGCGTATTCTCCGTGATGATCAACAAATTGAACAGATCAATCAAGCTGTTGAAACCTTTTTAGCAGAGATAGAACGAGAGATA
>NZ_JBHINJ010000133.1:0-590 GCF_042194855.1 Bartonella sp. CL70QHWL
GAAAAAATTGTTGGTGAGAATAAAAGAGAAACAGAGTGGAAATGAGTAGATTTGCGGAAGAATGAGTTTAGAATAGTGAGATTTAGGTCTCAAGAGCTGGAGTGCTCTGATACCATGTGAGATTAAGAGATTTAAGAGAGTTATTTGCTGGAAACCGAGCAAGAACAAGAGAGAGATATAAGAGAATTCATGAGAGAGAGAGAAGCAACTAAAGAGCTCGTTGATTGCTTGCCAAAAGAGTAGCTCATACAACAATATTTAAAGAGCAAATCAGGACACAAGGAGACAAGGAAAAGAATAAACAAAGAGAAGGAAGAGCTGCGAGTGGAGCTTGAAAGGGACAGCTCGCCAACGTCTCTCTTCAGCCTGCACAAGCATGTGACCAAGTGGTCCACACCACTCCAACGTTCATCTTCAGCCTTGCCGACATCCAGCTATTATTTAATCACCTTGGACTTCTTCAACTTTGATTTCATAAGGCACATTAGTTGCACATTAGTTCCTTGGTTCCCAAGTCTGTACGGATTGCCTTGATTCCCAAGGTAGATTCAAATTATCTTTGCTGGCGCCAATGCTCTTCCTTTGATCTC
>NZ_JBHINJ010000022.1:0-18434 GCF_042194855.1 Bartonella sp. CL70QHWL
GGAATGCGAGTTTCCATGTTTTATCTCCTTGAATATGCTGGAGATACAATGCCTTTTTGCAAATTATGTTCCAAAAGTGAATAGATATGCGCCAAAAAGGACAGAAAACATCGAAAACAAGACGGTGATCATTACTTAAAATTCTTCTTACATGACTCCAGTCTAGAACTGATAATACCAGTTTATCGAGAATTTTAGTTGATGGGGGGTAAACGGTCTATGGGGGTATGGCTCTCTTTTCCCGTTCTGTACTGCAATGTTTAAAAGATTGAATGTCGTTGTGAAGTTTAATCTTTCCCCCTTAGCTTAAAAGTAAGCTCTCTTAATGCTTTTCTTTCAAGTAATGTCCCAGATACTGCTTGAGGAAAACTTTGTAAACGCTTTTCCATCATTGATTATGTTTGAAGGTAAAAAGTAAAATTCTGGAGTCTTTATTTTATTATTCATTTTTTTGTAAAAACAGCGCGTCTTCTAAAATTTTAGTTTTTTATATTGTACTTATAATTAAAAGAATGCTTCAATTATTCAAAATAAATATCAAAAGTATTCAATTCAAAAAGCTATGAGAGATAAAAGAGAAGGAAGAAACATTAGTGTTCTAAGCTGTTTTTCCTTCTCTTATTGCTCTATATCAAAACAATGCTAGAAAAATTTTCTAAGTTCTTTGAGTAAAAACTCCCAAAACCAGAGAGGAAAGTTGAAAAGTTTTGAGACAATGTCCAAAAGTTTCGAGATTCTCTCCAAAGGTTGTTTTTTAGTTTCGCCCGCAGTTTTTTTATACGATGTAAGAGCACTTTGATTTGAGAGATAAATTTGGTTCGATGGACCATCTTGTACTAAGAAAGTGCCTTTTGTAAAGGTCATGCGTTCCACCTTTATGACGTAGGGATTATGAACTGTAATCGGTTCATAGGTGCTACAGGTTTTCACTTTTGCATTTGCAGTTGTTCATGTCTTCTGTTTCAAATGTATTTGTGTAAAGGTTACTTGTGCGTTTTTCGGGTTTACTGTCGATTAAAATACATTCATCCATTATGCTTTTTATGGGTGCATTTACTTTGTTTATAAAGTTTTTGAGATGTTTAGAAAATTGAGTTTCTAAGGATAGGATTTTTAGGGATGGGATTTTTATGATTGTATTCATTTTATCAAGTTTTTTTAATACTTTTTTTTAAATTAAAGGCCCGTCAATGTCTTTAATGTTTAAAAAATCACGAACACCAAGTTTACTGATGGCATTATAGGACCACCCTGAAAGACATGCGATCATTTCAATTGATTGCTCGTCACCTTCTTTGCTCTGTATTGCTTTTAAGTCTTTAAATTTCGGGCGGCGTAAGGTGATTTCTGTGTATGTCTTTCCTTCCACTTTAATAGGTACAAGTAATTGCTACATGGCTCGTTCTGTTATATTCATTACTAGCTTCTCCTTGCTTTCTAAATTAGATGCAGAATGATTTATCAAATTTTTATTATAGCATGTTTGTCAATAGCTTAGGCAATAAACTTTGTGCTGGCTATGTAGAATGAAATTCTAACAAAATGGACAAGATGAATTTAGATTTTAGAGCGAGATAGAAGCACAATTTGCTTTATGATATTAGTGGGCTATTAAGTTTATTTGCTCAATTATTTGTGTTGATAAAGACTTCTTCATGAGCCATTATTATATGCTGTATTGTTACAATAATATTTGCGTGGGGAGTTTTGAGGAAAGGGAGTTTGTGGCTTCTTTTTTCTTTGAGCGTTGTAAACCAATTCTGATAAAAGATGTTGTCGGGAAAGTGATGTTGTTATCATGGAGAGGGATAGAGTTTGGGAGCGTTTTTGTTGATGATATCAATGAAAAAAGCTGATGAAGATAGGGCAACATGAATACAACAAAATGCGCTATTTCGGATTGGGAAATATATCTCTGAAGGAGAGTTTTGATCTTTTAGCTTCTTTTGCGTATAGTTTTAAAATTGCGATTTGCTATGCTTTAAAATTAATTATAAAGTGAAGCACTAAGTGTTTATTTACGTGTTGAGTGTGTGCGTGCGGATCATACACTGGATTTATGTATCAACAAGCTGAATTATTCTCGAATAAAGTAAAAGAATAAAGAAAATTGATTATTTTATTCCCTGTGGATAAAGTTAAAATAGCTTTATATTTATAAATATAAATTATTATTTTTCTATAAACGTAAAATTTAAATATTTTTAAATTTAAGAAATGTGACTTTCCTGATGAAACATAAATATACATTACCATTCATTATACTTATCGTATGTTTATCAACAGGAGGTTTGATTTCTACCGATATTTTTTTACCAGCACTGGGCGATATGCGTCAATATTATCAAGTGACACAATCTCAAATTCAAAGTGCAGTGGCGGTTTTTTTGTTGGCATTGGCACTTGGACAGCTCATTTATGGGCCGCTGAGTGATAATTTTGGGCGTAAAAAAACACTTCTATTGGGCTTATTCTTGTGGTTATTTACGACACTTGGTGTGATTTATACGGTTCATATTCACGCTTTTCTTGTGTTACGTTTTTTGCAAGGTCTTGGTGCTTGTGCGGGACTTGTCTTAAGTCGTGCAATTATCAATGATTTGTTGGATAAAAAAGCGGCTGGAAAACTTTATTTGATTGTTTTCCCTTTTATTGGAATGTCACCAGCGCTTGCACCTTTCATTGGTGGACTTTTGATACAAGCTTTTCATTGGCAGGCAACTTTTATCTTTTTAAGCTTTTTTATATTTTTGACCATTTTGCTATGTTGTTTTGTGCTAAGCGAAACTCTACCCCCTCAAAAACGGCAGCATTTTTCTCCTATAGGATTGATGAAGGCATATTTAGGTGTTTTCAGAAATAAACAATTTATTTTTTATGCACTTATTCCGTGTTTTTCTTACGCTGCCTATTTTGCTTATATTGTGGAGTCGCCTTTTTTACTCACGACTTTGGGGTTATCGCCGATACACATTAGTTATAGCTATATTGGTGTTTCGTTTCCCTATATTTTGGGAAATCTTTTGGCGCGATGGTTTTTTGAACGCGAGTCTATGGAAAAAACTGTGGGCAGAGGGTACATTATTTTTGTGATAGGTGGTGTGCTGTTTGCTTTGCAAATGTATCTAAGCCCATGGCCCCTTGTGACAAGTTTTATGGCTATTGCTGTTCTTACTTTTGGAAATGGTTTTTTATTGCCGTTAGGAACAGCGTTGGCTATTTCATCGCATCCGAAAGCTGCGGGAGCGGCTTCTGGTGTTATGGGATCTTTGCAATTAGGAAGTGCGGCACTCAGTGCAGCGGTTATCGGAAAAATCTCTGGTCATAGCCCACGGGCTATGGCAACTTTGTTAGCTGTGTGTTGTATGATTGGTTTTATCATTTATATTCAAAAAGCGCGTCATTTTATGACTTCAGAAATAAGCTGAGTGAAATGATAAAAAGAAAGCATTATGCGGAAATGCTTTTGATGTTTTACACAAATGGGGCACCTGTACATTAGATGAATTTTTTTTATTAAGTTTCTGGATTGAGTGGGTTTAAAATTTGTTACAAGCTTAGTTTGAGTTTAACAAATCGATTATTATGAGGGGAGAATATGAGCATAGAATTTCAACATATTTTCATTATATTGGGTAGGAAAAGTTCTGGCTCTAATGCATGTTTAAAAATAAGGGGAGGAATTGATCAATGGGACTTCCTATTATTATTCTCTCTCCTGTAATGCCAATTTGGGATGGTGGTGTTTTTTGTTCTCCATTGACAAAGCTATGTTCAACAAAAGGATTCCCTGTCACTCTGCTGGATACGCTTTCTCTTTTTCCTAAGGGTTCTCATGTTCTCAATTATTCTGCTGTAGACATTTTATCTTTTATGGCAGAAAAACTTAAAAGCTATTTTAAAGAGCCCGCAGTGCTTGTGGGATTTTCTATGGCTGGAACATTGGTACAAATATTGGCAGCCCAGCTTCCCAATGTTCAAGCTGTGCTTGCTGTGAATGCACCTGGCTATCCAGATAAGGTTTTGCAACGGCGCCTTGGAGATATTTTTGCCTCCTTAGAAAATAATGATTTATCGGGGGCTTTGGAAATACTCAATGGTTTTATGCATCCTTCTGGCATTATGAAAAAAAGAGTTTTATTGGAGATTCCCGATAAACAAAAAAGCGTGGCAATTGAACGCATGACAAGAGGGTTTAAACTCTTATTAGAAATAGATGCTAGAGATGAAATAGTTAAGTATAAGGGGAAGTTTTTAGCTTTAGTGGGAGAAAAGTCGCAACTTGCAACGGTAGATAATCAGACAAAAAGTCATAATCTGAATCATGAATATAAGCTTATCTCTGGTGCTGGTACGCGTTTGTGGGAGGATAATCCTACTATGACGGATGCAGTCATTGATGAGTGGATGGAGGGACTATGAAAAAGAAAGTTCTTGTCTTACCTGGTGATGGGATAGGCCTAGAGGTTTGTGATGCTGCGTTGATGGTTTTAGAGCAATTTCAATTGCCGATTGAATTGACTTATGGTGATATTGGTTTTGAATGTTGGAAACAGGAAGGAAATTCTGTCCCTCAAGCGACTTGGCAAAAAATTACTCAGAGTGATGCTATTTTACTTGGTGCTGTGACCAATAAAGGAAAAGAAGCGGCTTTAAAAGAACTTGCTCCGCATTTAAAAGAGAAAAACCTTGCCTATGTTGCTCCCGCACTTCAACTTCGCCAAAAGTTAGGTTTGTTTGCAAATATACGTCCTGTAAGATACATCTTTGGTCCGAGAAAACCTTTTCATTTTTGTGTTATCAGAGAAAATAGTGAAGGCCTTTATGCTGGATTGGATTTTCGGGGTATTTCTCCTGAAAAAGCCGTTTGGCTAAAACATCCAAATTTGACAAAATATGGGCTTGAGGAAGCTGCGTGGACAGTCCGTTTGCAGACACGCTTTGGTTTAGAGCGGTTATTTGAATATGCTTTTTCTTATGCAAGGAAATATAGCTTTAGGCGCGTTACTTTTGCTGATAAGCCCAATGTTATGCGAGAAAGTGGACAATTTGCTCAGGAAATTTTTGAGAAAATTGCGCAAAACTATCCGGAAATTGAAGCAGATATTCATAATGTTGATGCGGTTGCTTTGTGGATTGCAACCAAGCCAGAGCGGTTTGGTGTGATTGTTGCTGAAAACATGTTTGGCAATATTCTCTCTGATCTTGGCTCTGGGATAATGGGGGGATTGGGGCTTGCATCTCATGCGAATGTGGGGAGCGAGATTGCTTGTTTTGAACCTGTTCATGGAAGCGCACCACGTATTGCTGGACAAAATAAAGCAAATCCTTCTGCGATGCTTTATACCACGGCTTTACTCTTAGAGCATTTAGGCTTTAAAGATGCAGCAAAACAATTATCTGAGAGTGTTGATCAGGTTATTCGTGCTGGAAAAACCGTTACCTATGATCTTGGAGGTGTCGCCTCTACCCGTCAAATGGCTGAAGCTGTTCGCAATTCTCTTGTGAAGCCTGTCTTTGTTTGTCGTGCGGCGATTATCACTGTTGGTGATGAACTCCTTTCAGGACAATATTTGAATACGAATTTACAAGATTTAAGCCAAAGCTTGAACAAGAGAAATATTCAAGTCACACGTCATTTTGTTTGTGCTGATCAATTACAGCAAATCAGTGAGACTGTTGTTGCTTGTCTTGGACAAGAAGATCTTATCATTATCAGTGGGGGATTGGGACCAACATCAGATGACATAACACGCGATGGAGTTGCTCAAGCTGTAAAGCAGCCTTTACTACATCATGAAGATGTTTGGCAAACAATAAAAGGTCAATTACAACGATTAGGGATTTTGGTGGATAAGAGTAATGCGCGTCAAGCATTGTTTCCTGAGACAGCAACCGTGCTTGATAATCCTACAGGCACAGCACCAGGCTTTTATCTCTCTTGCGATGGAAGTACGCTTGTTGTTTTGCCTGGTCCACCATCACAGGCTCTTGCGCTTTTAGAGAATTATTTAGAACACAATGAGAAGAAATATTCTTCTGTATCGCGTGCGGGGTATGCATGGACTTTGATTGGAATTGATGAAAGTACAATTGCGCAGTGGGTTGATGATCATCTTGAAAATGAGCCCTTTGAACGGCATTTTTTATGGAAAAGCCCCTATGTTCTTGTACAGCTTGTTGGTCAATCAGAAGCGCCCTTGGAACAACATTTCGTGGAAGAATTTGAAAGTCATTTTCATCCCTATTTGGTTGGTGCAGAAGTTACTACTGCTTGTAAACAATTAGCAATGCACGTTGAGGTTCATTGGTCTGCCAATGATCCGCGGCTTTTAGAATATTTTCAGCCCATAGAAAAAGGTAAACAAGATATTCCACTGCTTGAGGTTGAAGTGAGCCTAGAACCTTCTATCGAGACATTAGAAAATCAAGAAGAAAGCCTTGGACATGCTACCATGGCTATACGGATGAAAGGTTATGGTGAGGATCATATTACTTTTCCCTATACGCGACCACTTTTAGGTGTCGTCTTACAAGAATATGCAGCTTGGGCTGTCTTAAAAAGATATTTGAAAACGGAGAAGAAAAAATGAACCTCTATGGGGACGTAACAATATTTCTTAAATTATTAAACGTTCTATTATAAGAAGTATTTTTATTCTTTTCTTCAGTGGTTTTTATCTATAGGTTAAACTTTCTTTTGATGTGTCATTAAATGACTTTGATTGATTCAATATTAAGAAAAACTTTACGATATTAGGTTCGCTACATTCAATATTTATAATGATTAATTATGATTATAAATCAATATGTTATATTTCATAGAGCTGATGACAAGGAATCCAGAGACTTCATGTGCCTCAAGCGTTGTAGATAATTCAGATTCTTTGTAAATCAAAAAGCGATGGTGTGAAAAGACAAGAAATTGTGTCATTTACAGGAAAGCTTTGCAAATTTTATTGAACAATATGTCCGTGAAGAGTTTTATTGTGAACATGTGCCGTTCCGTGATCTGATAATAAATTGCTGTAAAGAGCTCATAAAATTTTTCCTTTAAGTTTTTGTGTGATTGCATGATCGTTGGGTGTTCGCTTCCGAGGGGCGATATTTTTCAATTTGATAACAGGAAGAATTATTTTTTCTGTAAGACGTGAAGATTTAATGAGTGATCATTTTACGCTTTTGTTTTCTTTTCGATTGGTAATTTGTAGGAATTTGTTTGGGGAAAAGATTTAATGCGGTGTATTTGTGAATGTGGTTAAAAACATTTTACGCGTGTGTGGGGGAGAAATAAAAATGTGTCTTAATTGTTGATAAGAGTGTCAATGTTTTTGATGAACAAATTTTAGGCGTAATTCTTAGTATCTAGATTAGGAAGTTCATTGCGAAATTTTTAACAGTTCGTGTCCTATCTGTTGTGGTGCGCAGTGGTCTTTTTAAGCAACAAAGAAAGGGCTTTTATGTATCAGATTGATTACAACAGTTATCGTTCTGTCAAGAGTTTTAATCGTCGCGTTCGTTTTCTCGTCATGCATTATACGGCTCTTGATTTTAAAGCCTCGATTATGGCGCTTACAGGAGAAAAGGTTAGTGCACACTATCTTGTTCCTGATCCTTCAGAGCAGACATATCGTGAGGCAGGCTTTAAGGACATGCGTATTTTTAATCTGGTCGATGAAAATGAGCGTGCATGGCATGCGGGTGTGAGTTCATGGGCTGGGCATAGTCATCTCAATGATGCGTCTATCGGGATTGAAATCGTTAATTTAGCGACGGGTCATTCTGAGTCTCCAGAAGAGACAGTTGGTTTTATGGCTTATCATGATGAGGGGGGGATATTTCCTCCTTATAATCCAATACAAATTGATGCCGTTAAGGAACTTGCCTTAAATATTCTTCAACGGTATCCCGATATTATGCCAACTGATGTGGTGGGACATAGTGATATTGCCATTGGAAGAAAAAGTGATCCAGGAGCAGCTTTTCCATGGAAAGAACTTTATAAGGCAGGTATAGGAGCATGGTATGATGATGAACTAAAAAGTCATTATCAAGAGCAATTCTCTAAGAATTTTCCACCCAAAGAAGATGTTTTGGCGAAGCTAAAATGTTATGGATATGACATTTCTGCTGCGTGTCCCCAAACAGGATACAAAGATTTGATCCGAGCATTTCAACTTCATTTTCGTCAAGAAAATTATGATGGGATTCTAGATGTTGAAACAGCAGCAATTCTTTATGCATTGGTTGATAAGTATTTTCCGTGAATTCAATGCGTTTTAATTGAAAATATGGCTTATGATTACGTGTAAGCCTTTTTGTTATCAAGAGAGGCTGCTTTTTGCCAATGGGCTTTATGTAAAAAAGGCATTAATCGTGTAAAAAATCCCCTGTACGGTATAAGGCGTTTTATGGAAACATAAAGCTATAGAATGCTTTATGATTTGCAGAGATTAAATTTACGGTTTCTTTTCTTCCTTTAAAAACGCGTAAAGTCAAGATGTTGCGTATATGATGGCATGCTCCTTACGCAGGATAAAACGCTTCAAATAAAATGGACTTGTGTTGTATATTTCCATGCTTGTTTTAAAGCAATGTCTTTTAATGCGTATTACAACACATATTTTACAGCGACGTTTATAGAGAATATAATCTAAAATCCTCTATGAAGTGTATCCTCATTTTTATGCTTAATAAAAGTGCCTAGCACTATCGTACATTTTGTCAGATCTCAATGTTACTATAGCCCTTGGAGTTTAAAACGATTCATAAAAGGGTTTTCTTTACTCGTTTTTATTCACACGGCTCTCTCCGCTTGTTGTACAAGTGAAAGGTTTTGGTTGATTGAAACATGAAAAATAATAAATTATGATTATAAATCAATGTGATGTAGGTTCAGGAAAAATAGGGGTATTTACAGATTGCTCCTGATAGGGGCTTTATTCTTTAGAAGGGGAAGAGGTCAATTCATTTTTTGAAGATATATCGCTTTTCTCTTTTATTGCTTTAGGGAATATTTGCATCGTTTTGACAGCATGTTTCTTGATGATTAAGTTTTTTAATGAAGCCGTGTTATAAAACATTGTGTTTTAGAGTGTTGATAGAAGACACATTCAGGCATATCAAAAACACAATGATGTCTTGTTTTTTTCAATATTTTATCTGTTCAGTACAGAATTGACCAGAGAAGTTCATGACCTAAATTAACAAAGGTTAGAAGTAAATTGCTAAGAAAGACCAATTTGGTCATAAAGCAAAAGGGTCTGCTCATGCTTTAAAGGGCAAGGAAGAGATTATGTTTGAAGTGATGTGTAAACGCCCGTGTAAAGTGCTCTTATCAAGCATATCAGGGTTAATCTTCTGAGAGTAGTTTTATGAAACTAAGTCGTTTTTTTCCGAGAGACAAGACAATACGTATCAGGAAAAGATATTCATGATATTTGATTCCAAAAATAAAAACTGGCAAACCATGTTGCCAGTTTTTAAAAGCTGTAGCTTAAATAGGATTAGAATGAACGCTGTAAACGGATCATACCTTGAAAAGCACTTTTCTTATTGAATAAATGTTTTTCATCATTATTTTTATCCGTCACAACGCGATCATCATTCCAAGAAACATAGGTTAATTCAGGTGTAATCACAAATCCTGGAACCAGCGTGTATGTAATATTTACAGAAGTTGCAAAGGTTTTTACAGCACTATAAGAAACTTGAGCATTCAAATTTGCTTTTGGAGTAAGCTTGTAAGTGGCACCCGCCCAAGCAGCCCATTTACCACCCCAGTTTGCATAAATCGTTGTGCTTTGTCGTGATAATTCATTTTTTGTATTTACTGTGTAGTAATCAAGGCCATTTTTATAGCCAGCCATTACCCATAGATTGAAACGATCGTTGACATTGAAATCTGCACGTACTTTTCCAGCCCACTTTTTGTAGTAAGCATCATATGCTGCAACTGCTGAAAAACCACCCCATTTTTGCATGAACTTTATACCCAAAATCACATTCGGGGTGTAATTTTTAATTGCTTTACTTGGAAGAGTACCCTCAGTGATAGAAACAAGCTTATCATCTTTATCAATGTAGTATCCTGTTATTCCTGGAAGAGAATCTGCATTATTGCCTAATTCAGCGCCGATAATAGCAGAAAAGCCGGAATCACCATTAAAGGTGTAGGAAATAAAATTGGTGCGTGTTGTGCCGGCAGGCGCTATGCTGTCATCATTGAGAACATCTCCATAATCACCAGTCCAGCTGTTGAAAATTGTGTCATCAAGACCTACGCGAAAACCACCCAGTTCAATGTAAGCCGCGGCAAGCTTTGCAGCAGCGTTGTCTCTACCATCACCCCAGTTTGAATAAATTCTTGCATATGAACGAAGTGTTCCCATTTCTGTTTCAGAAGCTGCTTGAAAAACAAGGGTGAGCCGTGATGCGGCGCCGTAGGTTTTTCTTTTGTCTCTTAGTTCAGTTTCGGTTGTTGCATCGATATTATTACCGCCTATAAAATCAGTACGAACATTTCCTGATAAACGCATGCAGGTTTCTGTTCCAGGGATATAGAAATATCCTTTTCCGTAGGCATCACAAACGCGAATATATTCTACAGGTTCGGGTTCGGCGATAACTGTTGAAGCAGCATGTGCTCCAGAAATTGCTAAAAAAGCTGCTGTAGAGCTTAAAAAGAGGGATTTAATATTCATATGGGATCTCCGCGGTCCGGTTAAATTTCTTCTAAAGAGTACCATTTGCCTAACGCATTAAGGACAAAGACATAAGTAAAATACGCAGCACTTGTTATCTTAGCTATAACTAATCTTTTTAGAGTTTCAAATATGAAATTACCTTTTTGTAATATATATATGTACTATTCGAGATGCTGTGGTAAAAAAGACACAATTCTTGTTTTATTAACTTTTGCTCCCTATGGGATCAATAGGAGAAAAATTTTCAGATATTTGGGAAAAAAATCGAAAATGTCTTGAACTTTCTGTTGATACCATTTATGCCTCTCTGTTGGAGAGGTGGCCGAGTGGTCGAAGGCGCTCCCCTGCTAAGGGAGTAGGGCTCAAAAGGCTCTCGAGAGTTCGAATCTCTTCCTCTCCGCCATCTATTGTTATAAAAGCAGTTGATTGTGTATAGGAATTTTGTTTTCAGTGATTTGTGCTCATTTGCTTTTCTACCAATCTCAATTTTGTGAAGTTTTTTGATTGCTTTTCTTGCTAGGCGTTTTCTATCAGCTACTCTGCTATAGAGTGGTGCTATTTTATCTTCCTTCCATCTAAATTTATGTGCGAAATTGTAATACCTGTATTAGCAGCGCGTGTGGTTGCTCATTTTCTTAATTCCTGTGTTGATTTTTAATTTTATGTTTCATGAAACAAGTTACAAAAATTTCTTTTCTAATGGTGTAAACTAAAGCAAAACCAATGGGGGATATTTTAAGCGCAAGATGTTTCATGTAAATTGCTATTGTTGATAAAGGAGAAAGCGAAGCTCTGTTATAGCAATCACATTGACGTTGCATATTTTTTAGCTAAGGATTGCTTATTTATTTTATGGATATAGGGAGCAGCATGAACGTTTGTAAGAATAAGCGGCCGTAAAGCTAGATATGTTACGGATTTGGTTCTACAAAGTGTTTTTGATCTCCCTATGTCGTTTCAATCGTTTGGTGGCATATTTATTATTTTATGACGTTGTTTTACTAAGCTTTTGCTTTTGCGTGTCAATCAACACCTATTCCTTATACAACGGCATATTTGAGATCAATATTTAAGATGGTTTACTGCTTTATCGGTTATGTCAGCTTTTATATATCAAATAGGGGAGAAAATATTGTATATATCTGTTAGCGAGTTATTTCTAAAAACGGAAGGATCTTTTAATTTTGAAAAAAATATGAAAACGGAAAAGATGGAAATGAGCTCCCATTTTTATCATCATCTTATTAATTCAGTTTTACAAATTTCATGAATCTCTATGGTCGTGTCCTTTAAATAATGAAGATTGCGTATCTCACGCTTTTGTTTATTCCGTTGGGATTATGCCTCTCATATAAAAAGCATGTTCTAAACACAAATATACTTGTGTTGCCAATTTATGCACTTGTTTTAAAGAGATATCTTTCAATGTATATAAGCTTGTTTTGCGACGCCACCTCGTAAATGGTATAAAACACAAAAGTTTTTGTGAGACACATAAAGCCTTATAAAGCCACACCATTTGTATACTTATGAAAATGCAAAGAGGCATATTATATATCTGCCTTCCTGTTGTTATAGATTTTGACTATGAGAGTTCATAAAAGGCATTTTTTCTTTTCTAAATCGTTTTTATCTATACGGCTTTCTCCACTTATGGATATGCAAGCAAATGATTTTGATTGTTCCAACCATAAAAACAGATTTTAAAAGAAAGAATCTTACGATATTCGAGTATCATTATAAATCAACATATTGCTTTATATTTGCATTGTATATTGAAAGTTGGATGTGGCAATGCTCTCAAAAAAGTATCGATCTCTTTTAGAAGAAAATATTGTAGGTGATAATTTTAAAATTTTCCTTTCATAGAGACTTGTGAGAGTGTTTCATCCATTTCATGACAACCAAACCACACATGAAAAAAGTAATGGTCGGTAATATTAGGTAGTAAGATGGAGAAACTTTTGCAGGAAGAAAAGAAATAATACTTAATACTGTAATTGAAAATATTCTTCCGCTAAAAGAGACAGCACCAACAATACCAGAAATATGTTGCGTTTGTTTTTGGTTCAGTTCTGAGAAAAATAAGCTTTTTGCTCCGATCGGTACAGTGCAAATAAATCCATGGATTAAAGAGAAGGCGATGACTGATGCAGCAGTTTGATGGCTATGAACTAAAAAATAGAGCGCTATGCACATCAGAGCAGAAAAGAAGGAAAAATATTTTATAGAATTCTTATATTTTTTATCAAGAACATGATACTTAGACATCAGTAAATTTGAAAAATATTGTGCTGAAAAGGCTCCAATATGGCAGCACATCAAGACGAGCATTTGCGAACCGTTGAGGTGATGAATTTTTCCCCCTGAAAGTATTATCGGTTGCCAGAAATGATAAATAATCTGAATACCAGCGCTAAAAAGGCACATGAGGAAAATAAACCATGCTCCTCCTACTGTATTTTGAAATATCCAGAGCGTTTCCTTGGCATTGTGCAAGATTGTTTTTGTTTTGGACGTTTCAATTGTCGTTTTCTTTTCTTCAGGAACAATAAGGAATATCAAAAAAATAAATCCCATCATGAGGCATGAGATGATATATCCCATAAAATATTGTCCAGAGTAATAGATCGTTCCAATTCCTACAATCCCACTGAGAATACTTCCGAAAGAGTTAACCTGGTGGTAGAGATGAGCATAATGCGAAAAGTGATCCTGTTTATCGCCTAGAGAATGGTAAATCCATCCGTCAATGGCGCTGACAATGATGCAAATGCCCGCTGCATAGAGAATTTGCGCAATAATAAGTGCTGTCATATTGGGAGCTTGAAGGCATAAAATATAAAATACTCCTGTCATAAAGACCCCAGCCATAACGGAATATTTACGTCGATATCTGTCAGATAAAACAGCGCAGGGAAAATCAAGCAGCAGAATAGTGGTGGAAAAGACAACCTGAAGCAGAGCTAATTGCGCCAGACTAACTCCCATGGACATTAAAAAAATAGCATGGTAAACGCCGATCAGCATGCGGACAGCATTATAGGAGCCATAGTTGAGAGCAAGGGCGCGTGGTCTGTTCATTGTGTTGTTCCATAGATTGTACAATAAGAATTTCCACTGAAAAGAATATTTTTCTGTGAAAAGGTAGCGGTTTCATATCCCCATTCAGGGATCAGTGGAAAGAAGGCTTCCATAACCACCCCAAAATTAAAAAGGTCCCTTAGTCTATATGAGACTTCAAAGCGTATTAATGAGAGCAAATGATGCAATTTTAAAGTGATTATGAGGAGCAACATAAGCCTCATAAATGAGATTGTCATCTTTTGAGGGGGGGTGCTTGTGGGGCTGTTGCTTTCATAGCAATCATTTTGTCTAGATCTGTAAAATGATCCTAGGACGGCAAGATCATTGACATAATTAGAACTTATAGAGGCTTGTTTATTTTTTATATACCATTTACGGATCCATTCTCTTTGCTGATCAGGTGAAATAGCACAAATGATCCATAAATCGGTTTTTGGTAATTTTTTGATATCTTTTTTTATAGTCATCAACATTTGTAATCCCCCCCCCCTTTCTTTCTGACTGTTTCTCCGTATCACTTTACGTCTAAAAAAGTTTTTTTCAGAATTCATCTTTACTTTATTTATTAAAAATTTATTAAAAAGATTGTCTCGCAAGGTGCTTTTTAATCCCGTCATTACGATTAAGAATTAAATTCCTGATATAAGAGGAAGAGTGCATGATATATTGTGACTAAATACATAAATCCCTCTGTATCCTGAAATGACAATTTCCTTTTGCAAAACAGTATCTTTAATGGAAGCTCGATAACCGTTACGTTGATTATGGAAATGATAACCTAAAAGAGTGCTTATGAGTGCTTGAAGATATTCTTTAGATATTACAGACAGGACAAGAAAATAGTTTAAAAAAATCAAACGTGGGATGAAAGCTTTCATCTTATGATGGGTAATGGTGAATTTTAAACTTCATCTACTGTTTTTTTGAGCTACTGTGCTGTAAGAAAGATCAAACTCCCCCAATTCATGTCTCTAATTTAGATCATTGATCATAAACATTATATACTGTCTTTTCAAATTATAACTTTGCTCATTGTTTGTCTTCACTGATTAAATCAACATTTCTCTAAAAATGCCGCTTGAGAAAAATGCATTCTATCAGTTTAATACTCTATGATCTTTTAATTAATTTAAGGAAGATAGCATAAAATATACGATAAAAAATGAATAAATTTCAATCTTTGTAAAAAAACACAAACTTTTTACTGCTGCTGATAAAAAGCAAAGCTATATTAAAAGTAGCCTTTATACCCTTCAATATCATTGGTTGTGTTTATCTGTTTTGTCTACTCATTATTTCACCATTGTTAATATGATTATTAATCAAAATGTCATTTTTGAATTATTTATAGCATCGTATTAAACTCTTTTAAAGTCATGGATAAAAGATTAAATTACTCCTCTAGAGATATAAAACTAGATAGAAAATTCCATGGCTACTCTGTTGAATAAATTAGTTTTTATAGATTTACTCTATGTGTAGCGTATTTAATTGTTGTACAACTTATCATTTTTTATTTTTATTGTAGATTATTTAAAATAGATTTAATAAATTTCATTATGAATATTTTGATATTAATTTATATGTCTATTTAAATTGTTGTGTTCAGAGAAAAATAAAAAAATGTTTACAAAAAAAGTTCTGTTTAGAGAAGGCTTATTGCTTATCATATTTTTGCTACCATATTTTTTGTCTACCTCGTATGGCTATACGGGTATAGATAAATTATTTTGTTCCAAAGTGGTTAGGGAGCGCGATGATGCTGTTCAAAAGTTGGATTCAGTCGAGTTTGAAAAAGAAAATGCTGAACGGGGATGGAACGATACCATGAAAATATTGAATATGATGATAGACGACTTGAAGAGAATAGCTCTTGAACAGCAGGAACTCTATTTGGCATTGCTGAAAAATATGCCAAACAACAAACAACTTTCTTATAAATATCAAACAACTCTAAAACGCAATGATGCGGTTTTTGAGCGGCTCGAGAAGGCTTTTACTTTATTTGAGCATGTTGAGAAAAGGACAGAAGCCTTTCGAGGGCTAGGTGAAGCAAATAAGCATAAAAATCAGTCTCAAATGTTACATTACTTAGAAGTGATTTCTGAACATCATGGACATGTTGATGGACTCAATAAAGAACTTGAAAGGCTCAATCACGAAGTTGATAGTTTAAACAATAGGCTTCAAAATTTGAAGAAAATATCTCGATAAGAAAACAGCAAAGTTGTTCATTAATGCAAATGAGGAAAAATGCATGAGATGATGAACAACGATTTCATTGAAAAAGGAATGAACGGTGGGATTTGCAATAGTACTCATCATATCCGTTATGGTTATTATAGGGACTCTTTGTTTTTTGTGTAACAGAAACTGTCAAAGAGCGGAAAGAGATAGATGGAAAAGATATGGAGAATCACCAGAAACACGCTCCGAAAATGAAAGAAAAAAATGAGACCAGTATGACAATACAAGAAACATAACCATTTCATGAGACGCTTTAAAATCCAGATAATAAGGTTTTGGGAGTCTCTTCAGCATTTGATAAAGAATCTGAAGTTTTAGCGTTTAAAGAAGTTATGGTCCTTTCATCGAAGGACTATAAAATAATCATCTGCATATTTGTTATCATTTTGGCAGTAGACTTTGTTATCCAGATGTTGGATAAGGTCATTATCCAAGTATTGGATGGGGGCAGAGAGTTTGATATCTTTACTTTTATATGTATTTTTAGCTTATTTATTTTGATCTGTTGTTTTATGGCTATCCCGATTATTTTAATTTTACACAATACGATTGAGGAAAAAATTGAAAAAAATACTTCAGCAATATAAACAGATTTGAAATGAGAGAATCTTACAATATTCGGGTCTCTCATTCAATATACAAAACAGTAAATTATCATTATAAATCAATGTGTTGTGTAATAAAGCCGATACATTTGAAGCAGAGTTTGATGATAGTGGCAATGATTTAGAGGTTTCCTCAAGCAACAGCACTCTGCAAGTGATTTTTGGCTATGAGAACAGCATCAGTGCCTTTATGGGGCGTTTTGTTGTCGAGTCGGTTGTAAGTTGTGGTGGCAGTGATGGAGAGATTTTGCGCCTTTGTGGCAAAAGCGCCTCGATGCGTAAAGAGCTCAAAGAACAGGTGAGTGAGCATTTTGATCACAAAACTGTTGGTGAGATTGTTGAGACACTTGCCAAACGCCATGGCTATCAAGCAAAGGTCAGTCCTCAGTTCACTCAACAAACTTTGCCTTATGTGATTCGTACAGATCAATCGGCGGTTGATTTTTTAACCCGCCTTGCCGATCGCATGCGGGCACGTTTTTTGATCAAGGACAATAAGTTTTTATTTTTAAGCGGAGATAATTTACCAGCACTCGACATCCATAAGCACGACTGTTCCAACTGGGAATTTACCCTAGAGCCACGTACGCAATATGGCACCATTGAAGCTTCTTATTTTGATCGCTCAAAAGGGCAGAAATGCCAAGTCAAACATCAGACAGGGTTTAGCGGTCCCGTGCGGCGTTTACGGACTTGTTACACTTGTGAGGAGGAAGCACGAGCTGCTGCTGCTTCCGAGTCGGACAGGTTGTGTCGTGCTGTAGGCAGTGGTTCTTTGACCCTTGAGGGACGCCCTGAAATCATGGCGGATCAACCTCTTTTATTGCAAGGGTTTCGTGGGCAAATCAATGGACTATGGAAAGCCGCGACCGTCACCCACTGCTATGAGAAGCAAAGCGGATACACCACAGAAATCACCTTTGAGGCACCAGACAAGGGAAAAGAAAGTAATGAGAACACTGAACATGCTAAAAACAGAAAATCCAAGAGATAATTTTGCTTCTTCTTTTCGTCAACTTCCCCATAATATTGAAGCGGAGCAGGCATTACTTGGAGCAATCCTGATTAATAATAATGCACTCGATCGCGTTTCAGACTTTCTCAAAGCAGAACATTTTTTTGAAACGCTACACCAAAAGATCTTTGAGATTGTCTTACAAATTATTCAAAAGGGTCATCTTGCAAACCCCATTACAATCAAGCCCTATATCCAAATGGAAGAAAAAATTGGAGATATTACTGTATACCAGTATGTTGTTCGCTTAGCCACAGAGGCAGTCACTATTATTAACACTGAAGATTATGGACGCGTTATTTACGATCTTTTTATCCGCCGGTCTTTGATTAATCTTGGCAATGAAGTTGCCAATACAGCTTTTGATGCTCCTGTAGAGCTCACGCCTACCCAACAAATTGAAACGATTGAAAATCAGTTATTTGAGCTCGCCGAAAAAGGGAAATATGGGGGTGGGTTTGAAAACTTTGATACAGCCATTGCAAAAGCACTTAACATGGCAAGCGCTGCAAAAAAGCGTTCCTCACAGCTTTCTGGGATAGCTACCCATATCAAAACCCTTGATGAGAAAATGGGAGGGCTACAGCCATCCGATTTGATTATCATAGCTGGACGCCCTGGAATGGGGAAAACCTCTCTGGCGACCAATATTGCTTTTAATATTGCCAATGCTTGTAAGCGTCATGATAACAGCCAAGAAAATGAAGGGGGCATTGTAGGTTTCTTCTCACTTGAGATGTCAACAGAACAGCTTGCAACTCGTATTATCTCAGA